>JAIRQI010000143.1 GCA_031256575.1 Coriobacteriales bacterium | reverse complement strand
CAGGGGCTGGCTAACTGGCCGGCAGCAGTGCCCGTGCGTGCTCAAATCAATGAGTTCATTCCCACGCTCTGTAAGCTTCCCTACGACTACCTCTACCGTGACGACCCCCAGGCCATGGCAGAATGCTCCTTGTTAGTCTGGGAGTATACCGGTGTCGACCAGATAGTCGGCAATCTGGATATGTACAACTTCGAATTGCAGTCGCTGGGCGCCAAGCTGCTTTTTACTGCGGACAAGCTGCCTGAGCTCGACCGCTCGACTTCCCTCATTGATGGCCCTGATGATTTGGATAAAATCGGGTTCAACGGCTTACAAAGTGGACGGTATCCTTACCTTATCGAATACACTCGAGCTTATACCAACTTGACCGGACTGGACAGTTTTCCGAGCATCTGTGCTCCTTGGAGCCTGGCTTGTGGCCTTGTTGGGTTTGATAGACTGCTGGTAGCGGCCTTGCGTAACCCTGAGTTCGTTCATCAGCTGCTGGGTCGGCTGGTTGATAAGCTATTGGGCCCATTACTTCGGGCTTTGAATGCTGAGCTGCCTGGCCTGACTACAGTCAACTGTACCGATGCCTGGTTCAACCCGCCGCTGGTGAGCTTGGATACCTTGGAAGAATTTGAAGAATATGTCTACCGCATCCCAGCTGCTGCTGGTTTAAATGTACCGCTAACTGTCGCTGGCATCTGGGGCTATTCCTATTTGAAGGGTTTTGACTTAGAGCGCCTGATGGCCTTAGCTATCCGCCTCAGTTCAAGCCTGACGGTCTTTGACCCGGACGTCAGCAACATCGGGCCGGAGCCTTTCAGGGGATACGCCGACCGTTATAACCTGCCCCTGACGCTCGGCCTGGACAGCACCTTGCTGGAAACAGGTAGCATCGAGGAGATTGTCAGGCGCATCAAGCACTATGTCTTGGTCGGCAAAAAGGGCCTGACCCCGATGACCTTCTTCTTTAACAATATCAACCCCCAGACACCGCTCATGAATATTCAAGCAGCAGTAGCAGCTGTGCGTATTTATGGTGCTCCGGAAGCTACGGCAGAATCGCCTTTTGTGATGCCGGAGCAGAAATCCTTTGCTGACTTTCTGCAGCAGAAAATCTCCCATAACCCTGAAGGTTATAGCTTCAGCTGGCTTCAGAAGTCTGGATACGCCTATTTGGCTTGAAGCCTGCGCGGCTGCGGCTTCTGCCAACCAAGACTATCGGTAAATGACTGGCTTGCTTAAGGATTGTGTGGCTACAACTGATTGCCAGCAAATCCTGCTCGGCTGCGCCCGGCTGGTTTGATACCTGTCTGTCTGTCAGCTAGCCAGCCAGCCAAGCCTATCCCTTTACGCTTAGCAGTTCTGAAACGTCTCGTGCCTTGCACCTATCTTTTCAGCTGAATGAAGCTGAGGGCGGTAGGCAGGTCGGCGATTTTATCCACAAGTAACTTGGCTCCAGCCTCTAGCAGCCTCTCTGGGGTAAAGAATCCCCAGGTCGCACCGACTGCGAAGATTTCTGCGGCTGTTGCCGCCTGCATGTCGTAGGGGCTGTCGCCGGTATAGACACAGTCGGAGGTTTGCACAGCAAAACGTTCTGCAGCCAATAGCAAGGGAGTCGGGTCCGGCTTGTGTTTATCAGTATCATCGAAGCCGATTATCATCTCAAAGAAGCCTGCCAGAGCGAAGCTGTCCAAGCCCTGGCGGGCTGACTCGTTGCGCTTGGAAGTAACGATTGCCATCCGCCAACCAGCCTCAGCGAAGGTCTCTAAGGTCTCGCGGGTCTGAGGAAAGTAGTTGATGTATCGGTCGTGAGCCTCGGCGTTGTGTTGGCGATAAGCCTTGACCATCGCTTCGGCGTGCTCTTCTGGAGCCAGTTTGTACATCTGCTCAGGCAGCGGAACACCGACCATCTCCAGCAAGGGCTCGTCGGGCAGGCGATAGCCTAAGACCTGGTCACAGGCGTAGTGGTAAGAAGCTAAAATCAGGTCCTTGGTATCTAGTACGGTACCGTCTAAGTCGAAAAGCAAGACTGAGCGGGCTATTGGTGTTCTAGTCATCTTCTGAGCTCGCCTCTTCGGCCAGGCCGTCTACTGTCCAGTCAGTGTCTTCGTCCAAGCCGTCACCCCAGCGGTCAGGTTCGTCTAAATCTTCCTGCCAGGGCTTAGCCTGTGCTTGAGGGCTCTCGGAGAACAAGCTGGCTTGCTCGCCTGTGCGCTCGGTCTGTTCGTTTTGCTCGCTCGACTCGTCTGTAGCAAAGGCTTGCCGCTCCAGCTGTTCAATCAGGTCGTCGCTGGTGCTGTTACCGTTCTCGCCGCTTGCCCCATTGAAGCCGCCTGCGTCATTCTCGCCGCCGTACTCGCCGCTCGCGCCATTTTCGCCGCCGCCCGCGTCGCCCGCGTCGTTCTCGCCGCCGTACTCGCCGACATCGCCATTCTCGTCGCCGTTACCATCGCCATTGTTGCCCTCTTCTGACTCGTCAAAATCGCTCTCGGCAGTCTCTAAGGCCCCAGTGTTGGCCATCTTCTTGGTTCCGATTACCCGGGCTACAGCGCAGACCCGGTCCGTGTCTGAGACGTTCATCACCTTGACACCTTGGGTGGCTCGCCCCTGCTGGGAGACATCGGTGGCCTTGACCCGAATCACCACGCCTTCCTCCGAGACAATCATCAGCTCGTGACCAGGTAAAACAATCTTCATGCCAGCCAGACGGCCTTTCTTCTCGGTCATGGCAATCGTAGCGATGCCTTGGCCGCCCCGGTGGTGCTCGGTATATTCCTCAATCGGCGTGCGCTTGCCATATCCATTTTCGGTGATTACAAAAAGGTCGCTATGTGGCGGAGCAATCTCCATGCCCAGCACCCGTGCCTCTGGCCCTGGTTTCATGCCAATCACCCCGCTGGTATCGCGGCCCATCGCCCGTATCTCTGAGGCATCGAAGCGGATGGCCTTACCATCACTGGAAACCATCACGACCTTCTCCCCAAGTTTGACCCGCCGCACGGCAATCAGAGCATCGTCGCTGCGCAGGTTAATGGCTATCAGTCCGTTGGCCCGGGTATTGGTGTAGGCGTTCATCGCTGTTTTCTTGACCATGCCGCTCTCGGTTGCGAAGAGCAGGTATTCATCAGCCGGAAAATCCTTGGTAGCGATGACCGCAGCAATTTTCTCGCCGGCCTCGAAGGGTAGCAGGTTGACCACCGCACTACCGCGAGCGGTGCGGCTGCCAACAGGCAACTCGTGCACCTTCAACCGGTAGACTTTTCCACGTGTGGAGAAGAACAGCATGTAGTCGTGAGTGCTGGCAATGAACAGGTTCTCGACAAAGTCATCGTCTTTCAGGTTTACTCCCTGCAGGCCTTTGCCGCCGCGCTTCTGTTGGCGGTAGGTGGCGACTGGTAGCCGTTTGACGTAGCCGCTGCGGGTGATGGTGACCACCATGTCCTCTTCGGCAATCAGGTCTTCGACCTCCAAGTCTTTGGCGTCTGCCGCCAGCTCGGTACGGCGCGGGGTAGCGTAGCGCTGCTTGATTTCGTCTAGCTCTTCTTTGATTATCTGATGTACCAGGTTGTTATCGCTCAATACCTGCCGATACCAGGCAATCTTATCCAATAGCTCGTCCAGCTCGTTCTCTAGTTTCTCCCGCTCCAGGCCGGTCAGGCGGCGCAGGCGCATCTCTAAAATGGCTTCGGTCTGAGGCTCGCTTAGACCAAAGCGGTCCATCAGGGCGACCTTGGCTTCACTGTCGTCTTGCGAGGCCCGGATGATGGCAATCACCTCGTCGATGTTCTCTAAGGCAATCATCAGCCCGGCCAAAATATGGGCCCGCTCCTCGGCTTTCTTCAAATCAAAGCGGGTGCGCCGAACAACCACCTCTTCTTGGTGCTTGATGTAGTAGGTCAACGCCTCTTTGATGTTCAAGGTCCGCGGCACCCCGTCGACCAGTGCCAGCATAATCACACCGAAACTGTTTTGGGCCTGGGTGTGTTTGTAGATTTGGTTTAAGGAGACCTGGGGTATTGCACCCGGACGCAGTTCTACCATCAGGCGCATACCCTTGCGGTCGCTCTCGTCACGCACCAATGCGACATCCGGGAGCTTTTTGTCGCGCCTCAGTTCTTCCAGTTTTTCTTCCAGCTTGGCCTTGTTCACCATATAGGGCAGTTCGTCAAAGATAATCCGGTCGCGACCGCTGGAGGTCTTCTCCAGTCGGGCTCTGGCTCTGAGAATCAACGAACCTCGACCCGTCATGAAATAGTCGCGAATGCCCTGCTTGCCCATCACTAATGCCCCGGTTGGAAAGTCCGGGCCTGGCAGGACCTGCATCAGCTCTTCGATAGTCGCATCTGGCCGCTCCAGCAGGATGTCCACCGCATCAATCAGCTCGCCCAGGTTGTGCGGCGGGATATTCGTAGCCATCCCGACGGCGATTCCTTGGGAGCCGTTGGTCAGCAGGTTCGGAAAACGTGCTGGCAGAACGCTGGGTTCGGTCAGGGATTCGTCGTAGTTCGGCTGAAAATCAACGGTGTCTTTGTCCAGGTCGCGGAGCAGCTCCATAGCCACACGCTGGAGGCGGGCCTCGGTGTAGCGCATGTGCGCTGCCGAGTCACCGTCCACCGAGCCAAAGTTTCCGTGGCCATCGATTAAGGGCACCCGCATCGAGAAATCCTGGGCCATGCGAACCATCGTGTCATAGACCGCAGCATCGCCATGGGGATGGTATTTACCTAAGACCTCGCCGACTGCCCAGGCTGATTTCTTATGTGGGCGGCCGGGTGTGATGCCGCTCTCGTTCATGGCATAAAGTATCCGCCGATGCACAGGTTTCAAACCATCGCGAACATCTGGCAAGGCCCGCGCCACGATAACGCTCATCGAGTATTCCAAAAAGCTGGAGCGCATCTCGCGGGAAATCTCGGCAGGCTCAATCTGACTGCCAGAAAGGTCCATGCTTTGGGTGATATTATCGGCCATTCAGTTCCTTCTTTCGATATCGCCGACCCCTGCTTGTTAGCGTTGGCCGGCGCTCATCCACATAGTTGATACTCTGCGCTTATACTGCACGCTTGCTTCAGGCAGGGTCACACTGAGTACAACTGGCTTGATGTATACATTTCACTTTTATTAACTACCTTGGTGGTGCTAGACCTATACGCGCTTCTGCTAGATATCTTTACTAGATATCTAAGAAACGGACATCTTTGGCATGACGTTGGATAAACTCCCGGCGCGGTTCTACAGCATCGCCCATCAGGTCGCTGACCACCTTCTCAGCATACAGCGCATCATCCATCGTGATTTGCAGAAGGGTTCGGTTGGTCGGCTCCATGGTTGTCTCCCAAAGCTGCTCTGGGTCCATCTCGCCGAGGCCTTTGTAGCGCTGGATGGTGTACTTAGTGTCGCCGTCCAGTTCAGCCAGACGCTTTTTTAGGTGCTCTTCACGGTAGATGTACTCGTGCTTGCGTCCGACACTGAGGCGGTAGAGAGGTGGCTGAGCGATGTAGATAAACCCTTGCTCAATCATCTCCGGCATAAAGCGGAAGAAGAAAGTCAAGAGCAAGGTACGGATGTGGGCGCCGTCGACATCGGCATCGGTCATGATAATCACTTTGTGGTAGCGGGCCTTTTCGATATCAAAGTCTTCGCCGATACCTGTGCCTAACGCGGTAATCAGGGTGTTGATGGCCTCTGATGACAGCGAACGGTGCAGATTGGCCCGTTCGATGTTTAATATCTTACCGCGCAGAGGCAATATCGCTTGAAAAGAGCGCTCCCGGGCCTGCTTGGCAGAGCCACCGGCTGAGTCTCCCTCTACTATATATATCTCCGTCAGCTCTGGGTCTTTCAGCGAGCAGTCGGCCAGCTTGCCAGGCAGTGAGGTCTCTTTTTGTTTGCGGGCGGTCTGCTTCAGCTTGTTCACGGCTTCCCGCACCCGTTTTTCGTCCAGGGCCTTGTTAACGATTGCCCGAGCCGGGTTGGGATGCTCCTCCATATACTCCGCCAGGCCTTGCATGACCACCGTCTGAGCCAAGCTGCGAATCTCGGTATTACCCAGCTTGGTCTTAGTCTGCCCCTCAAACTGAGGGTCCCGTAACTTGACAGAGATAATGCAAGCTAAACCAGCCCGCACATCCTCGCCAACCATGTTGTCTTCTTTCTCCTTCAACATGCTGTTCTTACGGGCGTAGTCGTTGATGACCCGAGTGATGCCGTTTTTGAATCCCTCCAGATGGGTGCCGCCTTCTGTGGTGTGAATGTTATTGGCAAAAGCCAAGGTGGTCTCATAATGGGTGTCGTTCCACTGCAAGGCGAACTCAATCTCGCCAACGCTTTCTTGGGTTGCGGAGAAGTAAATCGGCTTGGATAAACCAGGCAGTACATTCTTGCCTTCATTGACGTATTTGACAAAATCGATAATCCCCCCGCTGTACTGGAAGATCTCGGTGTGTGTTTGGCCTGCTGGAGTGCCGTTGTCAGCAACAGCTATCCGCTCATCGTTGAAGATAATCTTGATGTTCTTGTTTAGGAAGGCCATTTCTCTCAGCCGCGCAGCCACCGTATCATGATCGTAGACAACAGTCTCAAAGATATCGGGGTCTGCCCAGAACCGGGTCTTAGTACCAGTCTTCTTGGTCTTGCCCTGCTGTTGGATTTT
>JAIRQI010000139.1 GCA_031256575.1 Coriobacteriales bacterium | reverse complement strand
TTTGTTGGTTGGGCTCCTGTGCGGTCGGCTTGCTCGAGAAGGGGTTACTGCACTGTCGGTTCGCTCGGAGGAGGCTCCGGCTCAGTCGGCTCGCTCGGAGAAGGCTCCGGTTCTGGTGGCCTGACCTGCTCAAAGACCCGGACTACTCCGTGAGTGTCAGATAGTATTCCGCTGCCCTTGACATTGCAGTAGACCACCAAACGCTCCTGCATTCCCCAACCTGCCAGCACGTCTCCATAATCAGCAGCATCAGCCAGGGTTGGAATCGAGTAATAGGTCTGGGCCTCGGGGTCGATGCCGATAACCCGGGTTGACGATTTCAACACCAGGCGCCCGCCCAAAAGAATCGGAGCGGCGCTGGGTTTGCGGGACAGATGCAGCCAGTGTAAGCCGTCCGACATAGGCATGTAGGTGCCGTAATAACCCAATCCATCTGCATAGGAATAGTTGTTCTCGAGGGAGAAGACAAAGCGATCAAACAGGTACAAGGCCTCATGAATACGCATCGATTGGGGCATGATGGAGTAGTTGATGATTTTGTCGTTGTTGGTATTCAACGCAGTTAGCTGGTAGTAGACGTTTTTTGTGTCTACTCGTGGGGAGAAGGTCAGGGTTTCCTGGCTGATTAGAGGAGTGGTGATGATGCGGCCGTGCGAAGTGTAGACCACCCAGGGCTGACGTTGTTTGTAAATCATCGCTTTCAGGTAGGAGTCTTCGTATTGGGCTGTTCCCTCGGGGTTGGGCATGACAGTCCAATAAGCCTTGTTGCCGATTACCGCCAGTAAGGGTACTTCGTACTCCGGCTCACCGGTATCGATTAGGACCGGTTGGTCGATGCCTTGCTCGATGATTGCTGCAGCATAGACCTGCCATTTCATGGTAGCGATGTCGCATTCCGTCCAGACCAGCAGCGACTCACTAGCTCGAGCATCATACAGAATCGCATCGTCATGGCCGTTTTTTAGACCCTCCGCCTGGTTCAGCAACAACACCATCCTGCCGTCGTTCAGGTTCAGGAGGTAGATGTCGACCAGCGCATTTCCTTGCTCATGGGGGGTGAGTACCAAAGCTAGGTCATAGTTGATTTGATAGACAATCGAACCATAGGGCAAGGTATGGCGAACGACCTCATCCAGATAATTTACCAGTGGTTGTTCGTTAAAGATAGTCGCTTCGATTAACTGCTCGCTGGCTACGGATATCGGAGTCGGGTCTTCACCAGCTGGGGTTGGCGGAGTGGTCAAATCTTCGTTATCCTCCGTTGGCTCTGGTTCGCAGCCAGCCAGACTACCGGCAGTCGCCACACCTAGACCAAGAAGGCCAAGCACTCCAGAAGCCGCTAGAAAATCACGTCGGCTGATAGTGTTATCAGCAGCTACCGGGTCTGGGCTTGCCAAAACAGCAGAAGGTTCGTCGCAGTAGGTTGGCTCAGGCTCTGCCAAGGTTGCAGGGTGTTCGCTACAACAGGTCGGCTCCGAGCTTGTCAAAGCCGCAGATTGTTCGTCACAGCAAGCCGACTCCTGGCTTTCCGGCTCTACGGCACTCTCGCTGCATCCGGCTAATCCCATGCTGCCCGCCCCATCAGGGCCCGGCTGCCGATGTCGCGACGGTATTGCTTGCCGCTGAAGTCGATTTTATCCACAGCTTGATAAGCCAGTTCTTGAGCGGCCTTGAAGCTGGCTGCCTGGGCAGTGACATTTAAAACCCTTCCACCTGCTGTGACCAGCTGACTATGCTCGTCAATCGCTGTCCCGGCGTGGTAGACGGTGATGCCCGGGAGAGCCTCTGCGGCAGCTATACCACTGATTGCATGGCCAGTCTGGTAGCTGCCCGGGTAGCCGGCCGAAGCCAACACGACGCTGACAGCCCAGTCACTGGACCAATCTAGTTGCATCGCTCCCAGGTCTCCGACTGCCGCCTTGTACAGCACCTCTAAGAGGTCGCTATTCAAGCGCGGCAACAGTACCTGGGTTTCTGGGTCACCAAAGCGGGCATTGAATTCCAGGAGCTTGGGGCCTTCAGCAGTCAGCATGAAACCGCCATACAAGACACCTCGGTAGTCGATTCCGTCGCTGATGAAGCCGTTGATGGCCTGCTCCATTATCTCTAGCATGCGGGCGTGCTCTGGCTCGCTGACGATTGGCACGGGAGAATAGACTCCCATACCGCCGGTATTCGGGCCGGTATCTCCTTCGCCAGCCCGTTTGTGGTCCTGAGCGGGAGCCATCGGCAGAATACGTTGGCCGTCAGTGAAAACCAAGAGGGAGCACTCCGGGCCGCTCAAGGCTTCTTCAATCAAGACTGTCGCTCCGGCTTCGCCAAAGCGGCCATCCAGACATTCCTTGACAGCGGCTTCAGCCTCGGCCAGGCTGGTGGCTACAGTCACGCCTTTGCCAGCAGCTAGGCCATCGGCTTTGACGACGATTGGAGCTTCATGTTGGTACAAGAACTCTAAAGCTGAGTAGCTGTCGTTGAAGTATCCCCAGGCCGCCGTCGGCAGGGAGTGGGCATCCATGAACTGTTTGGCAAAGCGCTTCGACCCTTCAATCTGAGCGGCTACCGCTGAAGGCCCAAAGCAGGCGATTCCTTCTGCCCGGACGGCGTCTGCTACCCCCTTGACCAGGGGTTCTTCTGGCCCCACGACCACAAGGCGAACTCCATTCTGGCGGGCAAAAGCAGCCACCGCTGACCCGTCGTTGACAGCTAGCGCCACGTTCAAAGCATCAATGGCGGTACCACCATTACCCGGGGCAACATAGACCCGTCCGCAGTCCGGCGACGCCAGCAGGGCCCGGGTGATGGCATGCTCCCGGCCGCCAGCGCCGATTATCAAGACATCGAGTGGTGTGTTTGGCAAAGACATGGTTTTCTCCCCATGGTCATAGTCCGGATTGGCGTAGAGCCTCGGTAATGGACTGAGTATCCAAAGTATAGCGTTGCTGGCTGGGCAAGGCCTCGATAAAAGCCTGGCCATACCATTTGGTCAACAAACGGCTATCGGCCAGAATCAAGGCTCCCTGGTCGGTTGAGGAGCGAATCAGGCGGCCGGCAGCTTGGCGCAGGTCGATAATCGCCTCGGGCAGAACGTAGCGCTTCCAACTGTCCCGTTCTCGCTGGGCGCGTTCACAGGTCAGCGGGTCGGTCGGCCGGCCAAAGGGCAATTTGGGGATAATAACGCAGCGTAGGGTATCGCCAGGGGCATCAAAACCTTGCCAGAAACTGCGCAGTGCGAACAAGGAGAGCTCGCGGTTGGCAATGAATTCTTCGGATAGCCGACGGTTGGCGTAGCCTCTCCATTGACAGCGCAACTGCACACCGGCTTCTTCTAGCCGGTCTTTCAGACGCTGATAGAGGTCTTCCATCTCGCGGCGGTTGGTGAAAAGGGTCAGCACCGAACCACCGAGAGCAGTGTGCACCTGATAGAGCAGCTCCGCTAAGGCTTCGCGATAGCCGGAGTGGTTAGGTTCGGGCAGGTCAGTGGGTAAAAAGACAGTCATATTGCGGTCGAAGTCGTAACTGGAGGCCAACTGCAGGCTGTCCCAGGCCTCGGAAGGCAGATTAGCCAAGCCGCTAGCCCGTGCGAAATAGTCGAAACTGCTGCCAGCAGCCAGTGTCGCTGAGGTGAAGATGACGCTTAGGGTTTCGGGGTAGAGCTGGGTTGCCAAGACCTCGCCAACATCGATACGAGCGGCCAGCAAGCGGTCTGCCGACTGGTCTGCTCGACGGTAGATTTCAGCAGAGTAGACATAGGACAGGTCATCACCGTTGAGTATCAGGTCTAAGGCATCGATATGTGTAGACAGCTCCGAGCAGAGCCCAATCAGGTCGGCTTGGGCTTCGGCCAGCTCAGTGAACTCATTGGCCAGGCCGACTATCATCTGGCACTCGCCCAGCAGCTCGGCTAGACGGTGGCTGAGTGATGCTCCGGTTGAATAGAGAGCTGCCCAAGGCCCACTTTCCCGCACCGCTTGGTTAATCCAGAGGTCTACCTGGTCGTAGGCTGAAGACTCCGCCAGTTGGTATAATTGCTTGAGCTCGCTTGCGAATGATTGGCAGATGACAGGCGCCACCGCTGACTCTGCCAACAGTGTATCGATGCGAGCGACCAGCGGGAGAGCCTCTGCCAAGGCTTGACAGGCATCCCTAAGGGCAGGCAAAGCTCCGCGTCGGCCGAGCAAGGCGTCTAGATTGGCGGCCAAGTCTCGGGCACTGACTGCCTTAGAAAGCTGGTCGCGTGCCTCGTCTTCGGCTCCGTGGGCTTCGTCGATTACCCAGTGTCGAATACTGGGGAGAATACCGCCAGACGTTGTGACATCACAGAACAAGAGGGCTTGGTTGGTCAAGACGATGTCGGCATCTGCTGCAGCCCGGCGAGCGCCATGCAACAGGCAGTTCTGGTAGAAACGACAGCGCCGTTTCAAGCAGTCATCGGCATTGCAGACCACTTCGTAGCGGGATATATCATCGAAGCGTAGACGCAGTCTATCTAAGTCTCCCCGTGAGCTCTGGCAGACAAAAGATAAGAGGCTGGCAATCGTGGTGATGCCGTTCTTGCCAATCGGCCGGTCGGTTTGACGGCAGAGGTTTCTCAGTTTGCGCAGACAGGGATAGTGGTCGTAGCCTTTGAGCGCTTCGAATAGCAGGCCATCCGGCAGGGCTGCTGCCAGACGTGGCAGTTCGGAGTACAGCAGCTGGTCTAGCAGGGTATTGGTCTTGGTGGCCACACCGCAACAGACCTTGTTCTCGCGAGCAAAGAGCGCCAGCGGCAACAGATAGGCCATCGACTTGCCAACTCCGGTGCCGGCTTCTACCGCCAGATGCCGATGATTGTTCAAAGCCTGCGCTACAGCCAGGGCCATGTCGGTCTGCTCCTGACGGCTCTCAAAATTGCTGTACATCTGCCCCAAGAGGCCTTGCTCAGTAAACGCTCTTTGGATGGCTTCCTCTGTTACAGGTTGAAGCACTTGTCGCCCACCCAGTAATTCCAAGGCATCCAGCTTTTCTTGCTTCGGCCGGTTCAGGGCCCTGGCTTGGCGAGCCTGGTCTAGTGCAAAGCTCTTATCCGCAGTTGGCAGGCTACCTGCTACTTGACGGATGTAGGTTCTGAGAGGCCATGTCGCCGAGGGATAAAGCTGGGCGATGAACTGCACCAGCCCCGGAGGCATATCGGTCAGGGCGGTCAACATGATGCGCCATAGCTGGGCCAGGCTAATCGTGTCATCGATGGCCCGGTGTGTACTGCGAAAATCACAGAAAGCCGCAGTCAGTGACTGCA
>JAIRQI010000099.1 GCA_031256575.1 Coriobacteriales bacterium | reverse complement strand
CCGATGACAACCTCCAGAAACTCTCCTTCTTTAACCGTCACTATGGTGCGGTTTCTGAAGAGGTCCAGAGTCACTATGTCACTTCGTGATTTACTCATATTGTTGTAAATCACAAACATGGCAAACATACTAGATTGTGCGATGATTACATACTCACCAGCTTGGATATCCTTACCGACCTCATAAGTTACGCTTCCCGGTAGCGGATCATCCGATGGCAGCTCCAGGTTAGGATAAACATCCGGCATGAGCTCGGTACTGGGGTCTGACTGAGAGTCGGTATCTGATTGGGAGCCGGAGTCTGCCTGGGAGCCGGAGTCTGAGCGGGGATCAGTACCGTGAACAGAATTAGTATTCGAATCGGCGTTTCGGGACTGTATTTTGCCCCAATTGCTTCCATCATCGCTAGTTTTGTAATTGGCTCTGGAGCTTTCCGAACATGCGGTCATTCCCAAGGACAAGGTAAGCGCTACTATCACACTCACCCCTACTTGGAACAATCTCTTCATTACTTCTCCTCACATAGTTTGCTGTAGATTTTGAAACGCCCAACAGTATTGCATAAGTAGCCGCAAGAGGTGCGTGCTCAGCCGTACATCTTCAGCAATTATTCAAATATCTTGGATTACCAGACCCGGGCGATGGTGGCTACTCGAATCGACTGTACGCCTGCCGCTAGCAGCACGGTTGCGGCGGCATCCAGGGTAGCTCCGGTGGTGAAGACATCATCTATCAGTAGCAGGTGTTTTGGTAGGTGTGGAGAAGTACGCGGCTGTTTTTTACTTCTTGGGTGACTGGAACCGCGTTGCTCTGGCTGTTGCGCGCTTACCAGTTGGCTCGAACCGCGTCTCAACGTATCCGGCTGGTTTTCTGCAGATTGCGAATCACGGATGCTGAACAGCTGGGGAGCGTTAGCCCGTCTTTCGGCTCGGGACAGCTGTCGTTGGTCAGCCCGCCCCAGCTTATCTAGGAGGTCAATACTGGGAATACCGCTGTACTCCGACAGGTAGGAGGCTATCAAACTCATATGGTCAAAGCCGCGACGGCGTAAAGCCAGTCGGTCAGCTGGAATCCAGCTCAGATAATCAGCCCAACGTCGCCAATCCCGGGGTAGGGCTTGCGACAACAATTCAGCCAGTAGCGCTGCCAGGCGTCGTTCGTTGGCATCTTTGTAAGCCCGTACCAGCGACTCACTGCGTTGGTCATAAAGCAGCATACAGAATGCTGCTTCAAAGGCAAACTGCTCGGGCCCCTCGCGGGTCATGCATTCTGTACAGAGCAGCTGGCCAAAGGGGGCTCCGCAGCGCGGACAGGCCGACGGATAATCGATATAGGCTAACTGAGCACGGTCTTCGTCACAAAGCAGGCTGCCGGGATGCTCGCAGACCACACAACGGGTCGGATAGACTAGCTCTAGTAATCCCTCCAATATGGGATGGTCGTCAGCCATAATCAGCTTAGGTACTGAACAGTGACTAGGTGGCTATGACTAGCCCAGGAGTCAATCTGCGATTGGCTACCTCTAATCACCCTGGTATTCAACAGTGACGGGTCAGCCATAGACACCCTGCTATAAAACAGTGACTGGTCAGTCATATTCACCCTAGGTGTTCAGCAATAGCAGTAGCCAATTGGTCTGGCTGAAAGACTCCGGCCTCAGTGACAATCGCACTGATTAGCTGAGCAGGGGTTACATCAAAGGCTGGGTTATAGATTGGCACATCCGGTGGGGTGTTCATGAACCAGGCATCGAAGGCATAGGCAGCACCTTTACGGTATAGCTCCATCTGGTGGCCGTGTTGGAAGCTTATGTGACGTATCCCACTGGCGGTCAGAAGGTCGAAGGCGTGGCTGGTGGTGGAGTCGTCAGCGACAATAATCCCACTGGTTGAAAAGCCTGCCAGCTCGCGACGGTCCCGTAGCTCGATGGGTATCTGGCTGCCTTCAGCCAGTTCGCTGTCGATTGTCGATAAGGGTGCACAGACATAGAATGGTATACCGAAATGTCGGGCATTGACAGCCAGGGATAAGGTGCCAATCTTGTTGGCAGTGTCACCATTGGCACAGATTCGGTCAGCCCCGACCAATACGGCATCGACCCAGCCAGCCTGCATGCAGGCAGCAGCCATACTATCGGTTATCAAGGTGCAGGGAACTCCGGCTGCCATCAGCTCCCAGCTGGTCAGACGGCCTCCTTGGTTCAGCGGACGGGTCTCATCGACCCAGACCTGGCTGATTAGACCCTGGTCGTAAGCAGTGTAGATGACTGACCCCACAGTGCCGTAGTAGGCGGTAGCTAAAGACCCAGCATTGCAATGTGTTAGTACTCGCGAGTCAGCTGCTAATAGGGTTGCTCCCTGAGCACCGATAGCCAGGTTGACCTGCTCATCATCAATTGCCATCTGTTTAGCGAAGCCGACAATGGCAGCTTTCAAAGTTTTCAGGTCATGCTCGTTTTCTGCTTGGGTATGAGCGAAATCACGTAGCCGTGAAGCTCCCCAACGCAGATTGACAGCAGTCGGACGGGCTTGGCTGATGCGCTCTGCTGCCTGGTCGATATCGCTTAACCACTGCTCGACCGAGCTTGCTTGAGACTCATTCTCACTATAGACAGCTATTGCCAGGGCGGCGGCTACCCCCAGAGCAGGGGCACCGCGCACTGCCAGGGACTTTATAGCTAGCTCTACCCCTTCCAGCTTTTGGCAACACAAGACATCACCAACCAGTGGCAGGCGGGTCTGGTCGAGCAGAAAAACACCTGGCCGGCCATTCGTATCATCAATGTCCCACCAGATGCTGCGCGGAATGCGGGATAAGTCAACTGCCATCATTGCTCCGTTCGATAATCTACTAGCTGGTCAACCCTACTTCAGAGCGTTCCAGTTTCTATTCAGTCAAAGCTTTCTCTACACAAATCAAAATCACTCATGCGTCCAGCTATCGAGATTGCTAAAGCCCTGATAGCAAACCTTTGGAGTTGCTGTTTAGTTTCTCCCAGCAGGTCTCCCCTATTCGGTCCCAGCCTGCCAGGAGGCCAGATACTGGCTCTGCTCCGCTGTCAAAGTATCGATTGAGACCCCCAGAGCTTGCAGTTTCAGCCGGGCAATCTCAGTATCAATGGCATCAGGAATCTGGTAGACCCCGGGTGCAAGGTTTTGAGCTTGCTGGACCAGGTACTCACTGGCCAGGGCTTGATTGGCAAAGCTCATATCCATCACCTCTGCCGGGTGCCCCTCCGCCGCTGACAGATTGACCAGGCGGCCTTCAGCCAGGACAATGATGCTGCGTTGGTCAGCCAGAATATACTCGTCTACCAGCGGTTTCAGTTGATTTTTTCGCAGGGCATGCTCTTCTAGCCAAGCGAGGTTTATCTCCGCATTAAAATGCCCGGAGTTAGCCAGTATCGCTCCATCTTTGAGGTTCTCAAAGGCTGCTTCATCGATAACCTTGAGGTTGCCGGTGACTGTTATCCAGATATCTGCGTAACGGGCGGCTTCAGCCGCTGGCATCACCCGGTAGCCGTCCATATGGGCCTCCAGGGCTTTGACTGGGTCTACCTCACAGACGATGACTTTCATGCCCATACCGGCAGCTCTGAGAGCCAGCCCGCGGCCGCACCAGCCATAACCGCTGACCACCAGGGTACGACCGGCCAGCAGCCGATTGGTCGCCCGCACCACTCCATCCAAGGTGGACTGGCCGGTGCCGTAGCGGTTATCAAAGAAGTGCTTGGTCTTGGCATCGTTGACAGCGATAATCGGGTAAGCCAGCGCCCCATCAGCTGCCATGGCTGTCAGGCGGATAACCCCGGTGGTTGTCTCCTCAGTCCCACCAATGATACCTGGCAGGTATTCCGGACGTTTGTCGTGTAAGCGCCCGACCACATCGGCACCATCATCCATGGTCAGCTGCGGACGATGCTCAATGGCGGCATCGATATGCCTGTAATAGGTCTCAGTGTCTTCACCGCAGATGGCGTAGACCTTGATGCCGTAATACTTGACCAGCGCCGCCGCAACATCGTCTTGGGTGGAGAGCGGGTTGGAAGCGACCAGCACGATGTCAGCTCCGGCAGCAGCCAGGGCTTGCATCAGGTTGGCAGTCTCGCTGGTGACATGCAGGCAGGCCGAGATGCGCAATCCGGCGAGCGGCTGCTCGACGGCAAAGCGCTGGCTGATGCCCTGCAATACGGGCATGTCCCGCCTGGCCCAGGCGATTCGGGCCTGGCCAGCTTCGGCCAAACTGATGTCTTTGATGTCGTAGTCCATGCTTGCTCCTTATCTGGATAAAAACGACGGTTGTCGTCAATTGTGGTGAAGCGGTCTCTTCAGGGAGTTGTGCTGCCTGCCTAAGGCGCCGAATCGATTTGACTTATGCGGTTGCGGCTGCCTGCTCGAACTGGGAATGCCGGCAGCTCGAACGGGGAAAGCCGGCAGCTCGAACTTGATGACTGTTGGTGTCATTGGTTCTACCAGCGGCTAGAGGTTTTCAACGATTACTTGCAGGAAGTCTTCAGTGTTCAAACCCTGCTTAGACTCCAGGCTTGAGATGGCCAGCAGGTCAGCAGTCATCTTTCCGGAAGCAATGGTTTTCAAAGTCGCAGCTTCCAGGTTCTGGGCGAAGTCGACCAGGTCAGTCAAGCCATCCAACTCGCCACGCCGGGCCAGTGCTCCGGTCCAGGCAAAGATGGTGGCGACAGGGTTAGTTGAAGTCTTCAAGCCCTGTTGCCAGCGATAGAAATGCCGCTGCACCGTACCGTGGGCTGCTTCAAACTCATACTGGCCGCCTGGTGAGACTAAGACTGAGCTCATCATGGCCAGGCTGCCGAAGGCTGAGGCCACCAGGTCACTCATGACATCGCCATCATAGTTCTTGGTGGCCCAGATAAAGCCGCCCTCGGAGCGGATGACCCGGGCAACCGCGTCATCGATTAGGGTGTAGTAATACTCGATGCCAGCCTTATTGAAGCGCTCCTGATATTCGTTTTGGTAGATAGCAGCAAAGATGTCCCGAAAACGCCGGTCATAGGTCTTGGAGATGGTGTCTTTGGCTGAGAACCAGAGGTCTTCTTGACGGGTCAAGGCAAACTGCATGCAGGCCCGGGCAAAAGAGCTGATGGAGGCTTCAGTATTATGGATGCCCTGAACGATACCACCCGCTGGCTTGCTAGCCGGCTTGCCCGCCAGCTTGCCAGCAGGCTCACCCGCCGGCTCACCAGCCGGCTCCCCCGCCGGCTCCCCCGTTGGCTCACCCGCCGGCTCCCCCGCCGGCTTGCTAGCTGCTAGCTCACCAGCAGGCTCCCCCGTCGGCTTGCCAGCGGGCTCCCCCGCCGACTCCCCCGCCGGCTTGCTAGTAGAAGCGAAATCAAAAACCAGCTGGCGCTGCTCCTGACCATCCGGCCGGGTAGCCACCAGCTCGACTCGTGAATCTTGCCATTGCTCATATAATGCCAGCTCAGTGGCCTTGTAGATGTCTCCGTAGGCATGGCGGGCAATGGTAATCGGCCGCTGCCAGGTAGGGATGAAAGGCTTTATTCCAGCAACAATTATCGGCGTACGAAAGACTGTGCCGTCCAAGATGGAGCGGATTGTAGCGTTCGGCGAGTCATATAGCGCTGCCAGTTGGTATTCTTGCTGGCGTTCTTGATTCGGGGTGATAGTCGCACACTTGACTGCTACTCCCAGGCGTTTGGTGGCTTCAGCTGCTTTAATAGTGACAGCATCAGCGGTTTTATCCCGTTCATTCAAACCGAGGTCATAGTATTCGGTCTTCAGCTCGATGTAGGGGTTAAGCAGGATTTCCTTAATCCATTGCCAGATTACCCGGGTCATCTCATCGCCATCCATCTCAACGATGGGTGTTGTCATGCGAATCCGGTCGCTCATCGCAGCCGCCAACTCAACCTTCTGCGAGTTGGATAATCTGTTCGGCTCGCCGCTGCAGCGGCCCTTTGGCATTCTCCGCATCAAAGCGCATCCGGGCGACCAGGGCCTCACGTACCGGCTTGGCTACCTTGCCTGATGCGAAGGCAATCACTGCAACCAGCATATCCTGAAATTCCGGGTCACCATGATAGACCTGGATGGCCTCATCGATATAGGGCCAGACCCTGGTCGAGCGCTTGGTATCGATGGCTCCGTAAGCTGCCAGAAAACGCACAGCTCCCAAGCGTGCCGGGCCATTCTCCTCGTCGTAGAGCGAGGCTTCAGCACCGCTCACGGCATCGCCCGCAGCGTCTGGGTCAAGGGCAATGATTCGGGCCAGGGCTTCCAGGCTTTCCCAGCGAGTCTGAGCCTCGGGACGATGCAGGGCATCAGCAATCTGGGGAATGAAAGCCGCCAGCAACTGCGGTTGGCGCTCGGAGACCACAGCAATCGCCCCCGCGCTGAATTGCCGTAACCGTCGTTCAGCACCGGCCAGGTTCTCGACCAACAGCTTTAGGATATCGGGGTCGTTGATGGCCTGGTCGGCAACAGAGAATCGGTCTTCATTGGAATCGAA
>JAIRQI010000079.1 GCA_031256575.1 Coriobacteriales bacterium | reverse complement strand
CTGAACTTCGGAAGTCTATCTGATTCATGGCTTTGCTGATTCCAACAACCAAATACAAGAAGGACATAAAGCGTTTGGAAAGCCGCGGTGCAGACATGGCTCTTCTTGACACAGTCGTGGATATGATAGCTGCTGGCAATGAACTACCAGATCATTTTCGCAAGCATGCGCTAAGTGGTAACCGCATAGGACAGATTGACGTACACATAAAGCCAGACTGGCTGCTACTCTACGAACCAATCACAATCGACGGAGAAGAGGCTATCATTGAACCGCCCCGGGTTTCCCGGAAGGTTTACTTCTCACGTCATGCTGATGCCTTTGATACATTCTTATGGGCATCGATTCCAGAAGTATAGTACTTGTCTTCCATCTCTGCAGGTGTATGCCAGTTGTTGTATTCGGTGATGTTTTTGTTGTTATGCCAATAGACCCATCTGGCTGTAGCCAGCTCTAGTTGTTCCAAGCTTTTCCATGGTCTTCCCATAGCTGGGTTTTTAATCAGTTCTGTTTTGTATGAACCATGGAGATTTTCTGCTAAAGCATTGTCATAGGCATCGCCCACAGAACCTACAGAGTCTTTGACACCGTGCAAAGCAAGCAGGGCAACAAAGTCATCAGAGGTATATTGGCTGCCGGCATCGTGGTGGCAGGTCAGACTTGAGAAATCGCCACTACCCTCGTTTTTGCGGGCATAGACAGCCATCTTGAAAGCAGAAGCAACCAGTTGTTGGTTCATTCTTGATGATACTGCCCAGCCGATGATTCTACGGGCAAAGACATCAGTTACAAAGGCGGTATAGCACCAACCTTCCCAAGTAGACACGTAGGTAAAATCCGCTACCCAAATCAGGTTCGGGCACGGTGCCCAAAAGACGCGCTTGACCAAATCCTCAGCCCGCTTGGCGTTTTTGCCAGCGATGGTGGTGTGTTTTACCTTACCTCGTACAGCCCCATAGATCCCAATCTCTCCCATTAGCCGCTCAACAGTGCATCTAGCTGCATCAATACCGCGCCGATGAAGCTCTCGCCAGACCTTCTTGGCACCCCAGCAACAGTAGTTATCATCCCAGATACCTAAAATGACTGCCTGTAGCTCTTTGTCACGTAAAGCCCTTCTGGACAAGGGGCGACCTTTGAAGTCGTAGTAACCAGAAGGTGAGATAGTAATGCCCGCCTCCTCGGTTAATACCTTGCAGATTGGCTCGACTCCCCACCTGGGTCCACCATCAAGTTTGTTGTTGCGATACATGTCGATGAACTCGACCATCTTTACTGTGGGCGGTCGAGCTTAAGCCGCGAAAAAAGCTGAAGCTGCTTTGAGTATGCCATTGGCTCGCTTAAGTTCGGCGTTCTCGCGCCTGAGCCGTTTAAGCTCGTCGCCTTTTGAGAGTGCTGTGGCTACATTCTGCTGGCCAGACCTCTCGACCTTCCTCACCCAGCCAAGCACTGTATCCCCACAGCCGATACCGAGTAGATTGGCAATGTGCTTGGCACATTCCATCCTGGTCTTACAGTCGTCTCGGCTGCTGAAAAACAGCTCTACTGCTTGGTTCCTGATCTCTGGTGGATACTCCCCAGGTTTCTTGGTGCCAACCACTGAACCTGATCTGATTTTCTCTGCCATTTGAAACGTCCTTCAAGGTTGTTTTACTGGAAGCAAACTCTCCAGTCAACCCGGGGCGGTTCAAATTGGTGTCAGATTATGTAACTATTCCATTATGCAGAAGGAGAGCTATTTGATTGAATGGCCAGCGTTGCCCCGTGTGAAGCAATGTTTACCTTATTCTGTCGATTTGTCGGCTCCTCTTCATCTCCTTTTGTTAGATGAACTTGAGTGGGCATAAAGAAACCTGAAGAGTGTTTCTTTGGGACTATCCTCTCCCATTATCTGAGCGCTGGATGGAGCGGGTATGGCTTAGCCTTAGCCAGTAAACCAGTCAGCGCTGCAGCAGTTGGCAGGATAAGCTAGTCTATTCAGATACAATTTCGGTTCAATTCGTGGTTAGTGGCTGAGTAGAGCGGTACTTGGAGGAGGTTTGATGGCCAACATCTTGGATATTTATGGTGAAGCGGTTTTTGGCGACCAGGTGATGCAGGAGCGGCTGCCTGAAGAGACTTACAGCGCGTTGGCCCAGACCATCAAAGAGGGAAAGGCTTTGAGTCCAGAGGTTGCCGATGTGGTGGCGGAAGCCATGTTGAAATGGGCTATCGAGAAGGGTGCCAGCCACTTCACGCATTGGTTTCAACCGCTGAACGGCATCACTTCTGAAAAGCATGACAGCTTTATCAGCTTAACTGAGCAGGGTCCTATCTTAAGCTTTACCGGCCGCGAGCTGAGCCAGGGGGAGTCCGACGCTTCGTCGTTTCCTTCGGGAGGCTTGCGCGCCAGTTTTGAGGCCCGCGGCTACACTGCCTGGGACCCGACCAGCCCCGCCTTCATCAAGGACGGGGTGCTGTGCATTCCGACTGCCTTCGCTTCTTACGGCGGCGAGGCCTTAGACAAGAAAACACCCCTGCTGCGCTCGATGACAGCAGTCAATAACGAGGTGCTGCGGGTACTGAAGCTGTTCGGCAAGTCAGCTACCCAAATCACCACGGTCGTCGGTGCTGAGCAGGAGTACTTCTTGATAAAGGAAGAAGACTACGCCAGCCGGCTAGATTTACTGCTCTGTGGACGAACGCTGTTTGGTACTGCTCCCTGCAAGGGCCAGGAACTGGAGGAGCATTACTTCGGGTCGATTCGCCCGGCGGTGAAGCGCTTCATGGACGAGTTGAACCAGGAGTTGTGGAAGCTTGGCATCCCGGCCAAGACAGAGCACAACGAGGTGGCGCCGGCCCAGCACGAGCTGGCCTTGATATACACCACGACAAATGTCGCTGTTGATTCTAACCTCCTGGTGATGGAGCTGATGCGCAAGATAGCCAGCCGCCATGGTCTGGTCTGCCTGCTGCATGAGAAGCCTTTTGTGGGTATCAATGGCAGCGGTAAACACAACAACTGGTCGATTTCAGCCGACGGAGTTAACCTCTTCGACCCCGGCCAGACACCTTTTGACAACCTGCAGTTCCTGGTATTTCTGACAGCTGTAGTAAAAGCTGTGGATGAGTACGCTGGGCTGCTGCGGATGAGTGTGGCAAGTGTTGGCAACGACCTGCGCTTAGGTGCCAATGAAGCTCCACCGGCTATCGTCAGCGTCTATCTTGGCGATGACCTAGAGCGAGTGGTCAGAGACATCATCGACAGCAACACTCATGTAGCAGCCAGTGGCAAGTTGATGGACCTCGGAGTTCCGGTGTTGCCGACATTTATCAAGGACAATACCGACCGCAACCGTACTTCTCCCTTTGCTTTTACCGGCAACAAGTTTGAGTTTCGGATGCCTGGCTCAGAGTCTAACCTGTCCGATGCAAATATGGTTTTAAACCTGATTGTCGCGAAAACCCTGGCTGATTTTGTCGATGCTATGGCTGACTCGATTGACTTTGAGAACGATGCCCGAACCTACATGAAAGATGTCTTGACCAACCACCAGCGAATCATCTTCAACGGCGACAACTACAGTGCTGAGTGGACAGCAGAAGCTAAGCGGCGCGGGTTGGCCAATACCAAGAACACCCCGGATACACTGCCTAGCTTAGTCGAGCCGAAGACCATCGAGCTGTTCGAACGGTTCAAAGTGCTGACAGCCAGTGAACTGCATAGCCGTTACGAGGTAAAACTGGAGAACTACTCCATGAAACTAAATATCGAGGCTTTGACGACAGTGCGCATGGCGCGGGCTCGTTTTATGCCAGCGATACTAGAGTATTCCACAGTGGTAGCAGATGCGATATCGGCCAAGTTAGCGGTCAGTGAAATCTTAAACACTACCAGTGAAGAATCCCTGCTGGTCAAGCTGACGGAAGGTTTCGCAGCAGTCAGTGATGGGGTAGACAGCTTGGAGCAGGCAGCTTTGTTAGCTGGCTCGATTGCTGACCCGCAAGACTCAGCCAATGCCTATCTGCAATCGGTGCTGCCTGCCATGAATGCTGTCCGGGCCGCCGTAGACAGCATGGAGATGCTGGTTGGCCATGATTACTGGCCCGTGCCAAGCTACAACCACATGCTTTTTTATGTTTGAGTAAAACCCTGAGTGATAGCTCCTTTATGAGGGAGCGCTCGATATATTTCTATAGTCATTCATCCTTAAGAGGTGTGCTTTGTGCTGGCTGCATGTGGGTTGTGCATTAGTTCGAGAGGTTTTTCAGCTGGATGTGTGTGTGAGTGAGTGAGTGTGTGTGCTATAATGCATAAAAAACTAAGAGGGGATTCAATATGCAGGATAAGTTTCAGCTGACCAGAGAAGAGAACGTATTCCTAGCTAAGCGGAGATGGCCGGACAGCATCTATTGTGGTATGCGTATGGAGAACCGCAATGTCAGCTTTCCCCAGACCTTGACTATCTTAGAAGGTGTCAATGTTTCTGGAGTCAGCTTAAGCGACGTGCAGGCTATCCTGAACATGCGCGACGCTTGGAGATTTGTCATCGATTCACTGGAAGAAGCCATAGATATTGGATACCTGTGCCAAATACAGGAAAAGGTGGCTTTTCGTGAAGCTTTAGCTTGGGGAGTACTTCGCAGCGGTGCTATTGGCATCAGCGGGGTGAGTTATTCTCCACCTATCCCTGAACCAACGACGGTCGAAGCCGAGCTTGCGCAGATAATAACTCGGCGCGACTCCCCGACCCAGATAGCGCTCGACCTGTTCTGTTGGCTGACCCGTAGCCAGCTTTTCTGGGATGGCAACAAGCGAACTGCGATGCTGGCTGCCAATAAGGTACTGGTTGCTGCTGGTGCTGGGGTGTTGTTGATATCCGATTATGACATGCTGGAGTTCATGACCCTGCTCTCTGCTTTTTATGAGTCGGGTGAAGCTAGTGCCATCCAGAGGTTTCTTTATTCTAAAGCCATTTATGGCTTAGATACTCCGATTACTCAGCTCGCAGAGCCAGACGATAGCACCAACCGGAGAACAGCTGCTTGGCTAAAGGCACAACGTCAGGCCAAAGGCCTCACCCAAAAAGAACTAGCCGAAGCAAGTGGTGTTGCTGTCAGCACGATTGCTAATCTCGAGCAGAGACAGCGTCGTGGCTCACCAGCAACCTGGCTCAAGCTCGAAGAGGGATTATTGAGGGATTCTGCTACTCCCGGCCTTGGTCGGTAAGGAAGAACAGAGCCACTGTTCCTGGGCCGGCATGAGCGCCGATTACCGGATCAAGGTTGTTAATCACAAAGCGAACATCGGGGTTGCTCGCCTTAATCAGTCCCATCAACAACTCGCAATCTCCTGAGCAATCGGCATGGGAGATGAAGACCGGGCTGCCGGCACTGGGCTGACGTATCTTCGCTGCGAGTTTGTCTGCCAGAAACTGCAGCGACCGCCGCCGGCCACGCAGTTTCTCACGTGGAATCAGGCGCCCTTCGGCATCTACAAGCAGCACTGGCTTGATATTCAAAAGAGTTCCAGCAAAAGCCGCACCAGCTGTCAGGCGGCCGCCTTGCTG
>JAIRQI010000068.1 GCA_031256575.1 Coriobacteriales bacterium | reverse complement strand
CTGTTCAGGCTGGTGACAACCCCAATCTCTGAGATGGTCGTGAGAAAGGAGTCGAATCCAGTGGCAGGGACCTTAACCGTGAGCTGAGAGTGCCGCCCTAAGGTGTTGGAGTAAGATGAATCGTCCGTGTAGCGCTCCGTTGATACATAGCCTCCGGATTGGTAGACCATGGAAACGATGGTTTGGTAATCGGCATCGAAATTCTTGGTGTTGATTGAAAGATCAGCCCAGAAGGTGACTTTGTGGCCTGTTGCAGCGTTTCCGGCTTCTGCGTTTACGCTGATGCCACCGAAACTACCATCTGACTGACCAGGAGTTAGGGGTGCTTCGATACTTGATGAGGTATCGCTGAAGTTATGATTCTCCACATCAGCGTTGTAGGAGTCGGAGCTGCTATTCAGCATGACCGAGTTATCATTAGAGACATAGGGTGGTGCTACTTCATTTGTTTGTTTACTACCAGCATTCTGGCCACAGGCGGTCAGCGACAGCAGTAAAGCGATAACGAGTGTGACTGCTAGCAGTCGTTTGGTTAATCGTTCCTTTTCCCATTTTTGCATGTTGGTTCTCCTGCCTCTTGCATTGGCTTCTCCTTTAGTGACTGACATTTTATTACGAAAAAGTCCAAGAACGGCTGACATCACTCACACAAAAAGACTGGCCCAAAAAGGTTACATCTTATTTTGGACTGTCATATAAGCGTTGAGGTCAAACGATGGATAGATGGCTGCTACCACGAGCAGAGACGAGCAGTAGTGAATGGGGGAGCGAGAGCTTGAACTGCGGTAGAACTGCAGTGTAGAAACATGGGTAGAACTACTGGTAGAACTACGATAGGTAGCTGTAGACATTGCTGTTGATTCTCAAAACAGGTGGGCGTATGATTAATGAATCATCGACAGCTTCTGAGTAAGCAGGGTCATAACAAAGAAAATAAAGAATAAACACAGGATTATATCTAGTAAAAAAGAAAAGAATGCCGATAACACTTAACATTTCGATAATTGCATGCTAGAATATGAAGATTATCAGAACTAGTCTAGCTTTTTATGAATATCAACCGGGTAGCAATAGAGCGCCTAGGTGGTAGTGAGCAGTACCTCAGCAGTATGAGCAAGTAATGATAGGGGGTTTACGTGGATAAGTACAAAGTAGCGATTATCGGTGCTGCTGGTTACACAGGAACCGAGCTGGTGCGCCTGTTGTTAGGCCATCCGTCCTTTGAGCTGGTGGCAGCCACCTCTTCCAGTGAGAATGGCCAAAGCATAGCCCAGCGCTTTCCCGCCTTCATGGGCCACACCGACCTTACCTTCACCACGGTAGCCGAGCTGGAAGAGCTGAAGCTGGATGCGGTATTTCTAGCGGTCCCTCATACCGCAGCCTTAGATATTGCTCCCCATTTGTTAGAGATGGGTATCTCAGTTATCGACCTCAGTGCTGATTTTCGCCTGAAGGACGCGGCGGTTTACGAAGAGTGGTACAAAGCCAAGCATAGCGCTCCGGAGCTATTAGCCAAGGCTGTCTATGGCCTGCCGGAACTCTACCGCTTGGATTTAGTCAGGCTGGCTGAGCTGCGGGCCAACAACGGTGAGCCAGCCCTGGTAGCTTGCCCGGGTTGTTATCCGACAGCCAGCGCTCTGGCGGTTGCCCCTACTCTGGCAGCCGGGGCTATGATGCCTAGAAGGCCGGTGGTCATCAACGCGGTATCGGGTGCCTCCGGTATGGGTCGGACTGCTCAGGAAGCCAGTCATTTTGTGACCATCAATGAGGATGCCCGAGCCTATAATGTCGGCACTCACCGGCATATCCCAGAAATCGAGCAGACCTTCAGCACCGAAGCTCGGCAACCAATCACGGTCCAATTCACCCCCGTTTTGATTCCCATGACCCGTGGCCTGTTAGCGACCGCCACCATCAACCTGCTACCGGGCCTGAACAAGGAAGTCTTGGAAGTGATTTACTCCACAGCTTATTCTGAGGAGCCTTTCGTCAAGCTCTTACCCTACGGCAAGATGCCTCAGACCTCGCATGTCTCTAATACCAACCAGGCTCAACTGGGTATGTTCTTTGACGAGCATACCGACCAATTGGTGGTCTCTTGTGCCATTGACAACCTTGGTAAAGGTGCATCAAGCCAGGCCTTGCAATGTGCGAATATCATATTCGGTCTGCCTGAAACATCCGGATTAATCAGTATCGGGTCGGTGATTTGATGACAAACAAGCAAGAAAACCTACCTACCTTGGATAAGTCTTTGATTATCACTCCAGCAGGTACCGTTCGCGGTAATGCTGTTTTTATCGCCGGCGGCCTGGGTAATATCAAAGGCTTGCGTTCTGCCGGAGTCAACGCTGGTTTTCGGCGCAACCCGAATCGCCGCGACTTTGCTCTGATTGTCAGCGACCAACCAGCGGTAGCCAGTGGCCTGTTTACGCAAAACCGCTTTGCTGCTGCTCCGGTGTTGATTTCGCGCGAGCATCTGCAGCACGCTCAGGTAGCCGATGCCGCTCAGATTCAACCTGACGAAGGCATCAAGGCTGTGATTATCAATTCCGGGACGGCTAATGCTTCGACGGGTGAGCCGGGTAGTGCAGTTGCTATCGCATCGGCGATGCTTTGCGCGGAGGCGCTGGAATGTGAGCCGCATCAGATACTGCTGGCTTCTACCGGAGTGATTGGCAAGACCCTGGCAATCGAGACCTTTGAGCTTGGTATTCAAAAGGCGCTGGCAGAGTTAGGCCCCAGTGATGGCAGTAGCCTAGATGCCGGACATGCAGCAGCTGAAGCAATTATGACTACAGACACCTATGCTAAAGAAGCAGCGCTACGCTATAAAGTGCCGCGGGCCGATGGCAGCCTAGTTGAGTATAACCTGGCCGGGATTGTCAAGGGCTCGGGTATGATTGAGCCGAATATGGCTACGCTCTTAGGCGTCTTTGCCACTGATGCCAAACTGACCCAGGCAGCAGCTGACGCGGCCTTCAAGCAGGCCATCGACCTCAGTTTGAACAAGCTGACAGTTGACTCCGACACATCAACCAATGACACTGTGTTCTTTATCGCCAGCGGTGGAGCGGTCAGTGCTACCAGCGGTGAGATAATCGACATCGGCGGCGAGGGGTCGGCACATGCGGCATTTGTCGAAGCCCTCAGCACCCTCTGCATCGAGCTGGCCCGCCAGTTGGCTGCCGACGGTGAAGGAGCCACCAAGCTGGTGACGGTCTGCGTTACTGGCGCTTTGACTGATGCCGACGCTGACTTGGCCGCCCGGGCAGTGGCAAATTCACCCTTGGTCAAAACGGCGATTGCCGGGCACGATGCCAACTGGGGACGGATAGCTATGGCTTTAGGCAAAAGCGGAGCCGTCTTTGAGCAGTCCCAAGTCTCCATCAAGCTGATGGACCTGCCGGTCTGTATACAAGGCTTACCGATTAGCTTTGATGAGGATGAGGCCTTAAGGCTCTTTGACCTGTTGCCGGAGATTGTCATCGAAGCTGACTTGGGTACAGGTGGCAATGGCACTGCTGTCATCTGGACCTGCGACTTGACCCACGGTTACATCACAATTAATGGAGATTATCGAAGCTGAGTAGAGTTTATGTCTAGAAGGCAGGAAACATGACCGAAGAAGAACGTCTTGATTTGTTAGCTAATATTCGTGCTGCTCAGGCTGAGAGCCTGGGTCTGGCTGAAGTGCTGATTGAGGCCTTGCCCTGGATTAAGCAATCCACTGGCAATACCATGGTCATCAAGTACGGCGGCGCAGCCATGGTCGACGACCAGCTGCGGGCCGATGTCATGAAAGACATCGTCTTGATGAAGATTATCGGCATCAAGCCGATTATCGTCCACGGTGGCGGCAATGATATCAGTGAGCTATCAATCAAACTGGGCTTGCCGGTTGAGTTTAAGGACGGCATGCGGGTTTCTCCCCCTGAGGTCATGGAAATCGTCAAGATGGTCTTGCTCGGCAAGGTCAACCAGGAGCTGGTGGCCCAGCTGAATGCCCATGGCCACCTGGCAGTTGGCTTGAACGGGTCAGACGGCCACATCATGAAGGCCAAGAAAGCCTCCGAAGAGCTGGGCATGGTTGGCACCATCACCAATGTCGACACCACCCTGTTAAACGACCTCATCAACCACGATTACATTCCAGTCATTGCCAGCGTAGCAGTGGGGGAGGATGGCCTGGCCTACAACGTCAATGCCGACCTGGCGGCGGGCGAGATTGCTGCAGCGGTGGGTGCCCATAAAATCATCTTTCTGACTGATGTCGATGGTCTATACGCTGATTTTGAGGATAAGAGCAGCCTGATTTTCAGGCTCAAGCTGTCTGAAGCCAAAGCCATGCTGGCAAACGTTTCGAAAGGTATGATTCCAAAGATAGAAGCCGCTTTGAAGGCCTTGGAGGCCGGTGTACCGCGGGCGCATATTCTAAACGGTACGATTCCCCATAGCCTGCTTTTGGAGATTTTCACCAACGAGGGAGTCGGGACCATGATTATGGCCGACGACGAGAATTACTCACCGGAGCTTTATAAGGCTGCGGCTTTGAACAACCTGGCCCAGAAGCTGCACATCGAGGATTGAG
>JAIRQI010000024.1 GCA_031256575.1 Coriobacteriales bacterium | reverse complement strand
TAAAGAAAACCCCTCTTGCCTCATTTTCAGTCATCATAGAGCAGAGAAACAAAACCATTGTCTGCACACTGCGAACAGTATCGCTAGTTAGGCTTACTTGGGCATTAATGATACGATATAGCTGCTGAATCATGAAAAGGCTTATATGACCGGACCAAACAACTCAACAAACGGCGGCTTCGCTGGTGGCTCTCTAAGCGGCCACCCTGCAAGCAGCCCCGCAAAACCGAATATCGCTTCTGACAGCCAAGAGTTTCTGGCTTTCTATCAACAGGCGCTGGATGCCGGGGTCGCCCAGACCGCAATGCCAGATTGGGTCACCCATCTCTACCATTTTGAGAGTTGCCTGAAATATCGCGAAGACAAGCAGGTCTATCTGGTTCGGGATAAACGCACGGGTGGCCAAGCCATCCTACGTATCATGAATGTCGATGAACCTCGAGCCAGACGGTCGCAACGCGACCAGGAATATTCCATCCTCTCTGGGCTAAACTTTGCCGGTGTTCCTAAGGTCTATGGCAGTTTTGTCGAAGGGCGACAGTCCTATTTGGTGCGGGAGTACTTTCCCGGTCGTCCCCTAGATGCAATTCTGGCTCAGGGGGCTTTGGATACCGCCAGTATCGTAGCTTTTGCCAGACAACTCTGTACGATTCTCAGATATCTGCATAGTTGTGTTCCACCGGTGATTCATCGAGACATCAAACCCGGTAACATCATTGTCCTGCCCAATGGGAGGCTAGGTTTAACCGATTTTGGCATAGCCCGCGTCTACAAAGAAGAATCGGATTCAGACACCAGTTATGAAGGCACTTTGCTCTACGCTCCACCAGAGCAGTTCGGTTTCTCCCAATCTACCCCGCTCAGTGATATCTATGCCTTGGGTATCGTTATGTTGTGTATGGCTACCGGTTCACCGATTCGCCAGGGCATTGAGGAGCGGGTGCGTGACAAACAACTGCGGGGGATTATCCAGCGTTGCATAGCCTTTGACCCCCAAGACCGCTTTCAAAGTGTCGACCAGCTGGCCGATAGACTAGATAGAATGTCTGGTCGCCCAGTGTCCAGCACCAAATCACCTTCAAACCCTGCCAACTGGTTGAACCAGTCTGGCAAAGCTAACAAGAACCGCCGCCAGCCACGTATAGCTCTACGCGTCGCTCTGCTGGCAGCTGCGTTGGTTCTGGTAGTGGGCTTAAGCTTTACAATCTACTCGGTAGTCAAAAACCCTCCAAGCTTTCTAGTTGAACTTGGAATCCTAAAACCTGCCGAAGACCCGGGTGGTGGAAGCACTGGAGGTTGGGGTACTGGCGGCGCCCAGAATACTCCACTCAGTTCTTATCCAATCGGCTCACCAGGCAACCCCCATTCAGCTCGCAGCTACCATCTTGGTGACTCCCTTCTAGCAGGAGAAGATATCGGCAATCTCGGAGGCAACATCAACAATGGTGGCTTTGCCGTGCAATCCGATGATGCCATCTATATAGCGCAAGCAGACGGAATCTATCGCCTGGGTTTATCCGCAGAGTCTTATGAACAAATCATCCAGAGCCAAGACGCACATGCCCTGAATTTCTACAACGGCCTGCTGTACTTTGCCGACGATATTGGCATTTACAGTTATAATCCGCAGCGCGACGAGTTGAAGCTGTTGTATGAGCATCCGGTGGACTATATCTACCTGATGCAGGACCGCCTCTTTTTCTCTAGTTACGCCGAGGACCTGTACCTCTACGAGCTGGACCTGAGCTCGGGTAAGAAGACTCTGGCTAGCGCCTCAGAAGTCTATTACCGCAACCTGGTTTTGGGATTTCAATACTTCACAACTTCTCCCGAGGGCTCAACTATAATGTCAGGTTACGCCAATGACAGCTCCAATGGCTCACGCTTCTCGATTCTCGACTCCGGAGGGGCCACCTGGCTTAGCTACTATGCTCGCGGACTGTATTTCAGCGACAACACCAACCAGGTTTTGGCTGGCTGTGATTACCTTGGCGACAACTATTGCATCCTGGCTTACGGCACTTGCAGCAATGTCGTTGCCTGCCCGTATGGAGTGTTCTACATCTCACCGGTGACTGGGCAATTGTCGGTGTTCCGCTTTTCCGACGGCACTACCCACACCGTGGTCGGATTCGGCGTGAGTGATTTTTGCCTGGCTGGTGAATGGGTCTTCTATCATACGAGCGACGACTCGGAGCTGCACATGGTACATTTTGATGGCACAGAAAACCAGCTCTTTGGCGAGTGAGGGAGAGCGGTTGCTGGCTGAGCGAGAGCAGCGCGTAGCTGAGCGAGCGCAGCCTGTAACTTGAACCAGCTGAGTGAGCGCGGCTGTGAACAACAGCAAGAGAGATACATCAACTGTGGAGAAAGGCTTATCGTGGCACTGAGTATTGGAATCGTCGGGCTGCCGAATGTCGGTAAGTCAACCCTCTTTACAGCACTGACCAACCGTGGCGGTGTGGCGACAAAATTTCCCTTCGCCAGTGTGGAGGCTAACGTCGGAACGGTCGAGGTACCGGACGGACGGCTTCAGCAACTGGCCGATATTGTGCATCCGGGACGCATCGTACCGGCTACGGTGGAGTTCGTAGACATCGCCGGCCTGGCGCGTGGGTCTAGCTTGGGAGAAGGGCTGGGCAACCAGTTTCTAGCTCGCATTCGGGAGACGGATGCGCTGGTGGAGGTGTTAAGGTACTTCACTGATGATGAGGTAGTACATGTTGAAGGCAGTATCGACCCTCCTCGAGACCAGGAGACCTTGACAACCGAGCTGGTCTTAGCAGACCTCGGCACCATCGAGCGGGCCTTGCCTCGCCTGGCCAAGGAAGCGAAAAAAGACAAGGCTTCGACTGAGAAATACCAGACCATCGAAAGCCTACAGGAGTGGATGAACGAGGGGCGACCAGCCCGCGACTTCGATTTCAGCCCAGTTCAGCGGGAGCAGGTCTATGACCTGCATCTATTGACCATGAAGCCGATTCTGCTGGTTGCCAATGTCGATGAGACAGAAGCTAGCATGGTGCCGCAGGCAGTGAACGGCTTTATGCCTCTACCAATCTGTGCTCGGGCAGAAAGCGAGATTGCCCAGATGGAGGCTAACGAGGCCCAGGAGTTCTTTGAGTTGCTGGGTATCAGCGAATCTGGCCTGGCCCGCTTAGCCCAGGCAGCCTATGAGCTGCTAGGATTGATGAGCTACTTCACGGCTGGTGAGATGGAAGTGAAGGCCTGGACGATTCCCATCGGGGCTAAGGCACCGCAGGCCGCCGGGGTTATCCACAGTGATTTTGAACGCGGCTTTATAAAGGCCGAGGTAGCGAGCTTCGCGGACTATATCGCCTATAACGGTGAAGCTGGCTTGAAAGCCGCTGGTAGATTACGCCAAGAAGGCAAGGAATACGTCGTCCAGGAAGGCGATGTGATTCACTTCAAGTTCAACGTTTAATAGATAGGTTTGTAATGTACGAGAGAATGCAGCAGATTATCCACAGTTATCATGAGCTGGAGACCCGGCTTTCAGACTCGGCGGTTTTGGCTGACCAAAAAGAATACACGCGGTTGGCTAAAGAACACTCCGCCCAGGCTGACCTGGTACGACTGGCTATCGCCTATGTCAACGCCCACGACGACCTGGTGACTGCCAAAGAGATGCTCTTAGAAAGCGATGCCGAGGTCAAAGAGTTCGCCCAGTCAGAGATTGCTCTACAAAGCCAGCGTATCACTGAGCTTGAAGAGCAGCTGAAGCTGATGCTCGTTCCCAGTGACCCTAATGATGAGAAAAACATCATCGTCGAAATCAGGGCTGGAGCCGGGGGCGACGAAGCGGCAATCTTTGCCGGCGACCTATACAAGATGTACCTGCGTTTCGCCGACGGCAAGGGCTGGCAGGTAGAGCCGCTAGATTCCAACCCCTCCGAGGCAGGTGGATTCAGTCGAATAGAATTCAAGGTCAAAGGGGATAAGGTCTACTCAGTCATGAAATTCGAGAGCGGAGTGCATCGGGTACAACGTGTTCCGAAAACCGAAAGCCAGGGGCGAATTCACACTTCAACCGCTACGGTGGCGGTCTTGCCGGAAGCCGATGAGTTAGAAGTCGAGATTAACCCGAATGACCTGCGCGTCGATGTTTTTCGTGCTGGTGGGCCAGGCGGGCAGAGTGTCAATACTACTGATTCAGCTGTGCGAATCACCCATCTGCCGAGTGGTCTGGTAGTACAGTCCCAAGACCAGAAATCTCAGCTGCAGAATAAAGAGGCTGCTATGCAGGTGCTACGGGCTCGCCTCTACGACCAGATGCTGGCTGAGCAGATGGCAGAGTTAGGCGACCAGCGGCGCTCGCAGATTGGCAGCGGTGACCGCAGTGAGAAGATTCGCACTTACAATGGCCCGCAAGACCGGGTCACCGACCATCGCATCGCCTATAACGGTACCTACAATGGAATACTGCTGGGAGCCGGGGGCTCCGGGCTAGACGAGTTGACCATCGCTTTGATTGCCGCTGACCGGGCCAAGCGACTGGAGCAATCCATCCAGTGAGTGATATAAACCCTGATTCCTGGACTATCCGCAGCTGTCTGGAATGGACAGAGGCATACCTCAGACGCCATGACCAAGAGAACCCTCGCTTGACCGCTCAATGGCTGCTCGCGGTAGCCACTGGGCTTAAACGCATTGAGCTATATATGCAATATGACCAGCCTCTGACTGATGCTGAGCGCGATACCTTGCGCGAGGTGATATTACGCCGTCTCCAAGGAGAGCCTCTGCAATACATCAGTGGCCGAGCTGCTTTTCGTCACCTGGAGCTGGCGGTTCGCCCGGGAGTCTTAATCCCCCGCCCAGAGACCGAAACGCTGGTCGAGCTGGTGTTGGCTGAGTTGAAGCCAGCCAAGCCAATGCAAGCTGGGCTTGAGCAGGCTGCATCGTCGGCGATGGTCGAGCAGGGGCAAACCGAGCAGGGACAAGATAACCAGCCGCTTACCGACCTCCCACTGGCTGATTTGAAGCCAGCCGACAATCCGCAAAAGGTTTTGGAGATTGGTTGCGGCAGCGGTGCTATAGCTCTATCTCTGGTATATGAATTACCTGGGTTATCAGTATGGGCAACCGACATCAGTAGCGAAGCAGTTGCATTAACCAGGGAAAACGCGGAGAGGCTAGGACTTAGCGACCTAGAGCCGGCTGACCAGCCCGGACGATTGACTGACCAACCCGGACGGCTGACAGTGATTCAAGACGACTTGGCCAGCTCGCTTGTAGACGACCCGCAGCAGCAAGCCAGTTTTGCCGTTGTGGTTTCTAACCCTCCATATATTCCGACTTCAGAACTAGCTGACCTGGCAATCGAGGTGCGAGACTTTGAGCCCTTAATTGCTCTAGATGGGGGAGAAGACGGGTTAGACATCTACACACGGCTGCTCGAACAAGCCTTTTTGCTACTACAACCGAATGGATTACTAGCTGTCGAACTGTACGAGACCAAGCTGCAGAAGGCTGCCAATCTAGCCGAGCAGGCTGGGTATATTGACACCCAGATACACACCGACCTCACAGGACGCCAGCGTTTCCTAACCGCCAGAAAGCCAATAAATGTGTAATTGCCTAGAATTCTGGAGTTCAGTCACAATTTTTGGAGTTGGGTTACAACGAGATTAGAAAAAGTGCTCATTTACGGTGCAGCAAACCAACTATTCAATGAGATTAATACATTTTTGGGGAGAAAACAAAGGTTTTCTCCCCAAATAGAGGTTAATCTCTAAACTCATTGTAACCCGATTCCAATTTTTGTGACTGAACTCCGGAATTCTAGGCAATTAGGTTTCTGCGTGCACCTCGCTAAGCATGTGCTGCATAAACAATTGTTATCAGTCAGACGAATCGGTGGAATTACTAGGAGCGGCTGGGTATGTACTGCATCAGAGAACGAGCTATACGAGGAATGGTTATCGTCTGCAGGATGATATGGCCAGGGCCGGTGATTACAGTGTTGAAGAAGCCTTCGCCTCCCAGTATCTTGTTCTTCAGCCCGGGGACCTGCTCAATGTCCATGCTGCAGGTGCTTTCCATCATGACCAGGTTGCCTGT
>JAIRQI010000064.1 GCA_031256575.1 Coriobacteriales bacterium | reverse complement strand
AGAACCGAGACCTTCGCTGACCTCTCTATCACCCAAATCCAAGCCGGTATCAAGAACCGCGAGTTCTCAGCTCGCGAGCTAGCCAGTGCTGCCTTGGCGCAGATTGAGGCCCTGGATGCACAGGTCAGAGCCTTCCTAGAACTCACTCCAGACTTGGCATACGCAGCTGCCGACCGCTTGGATACAGCCTTGGCTGCGGAGCAAGCAGGCACACTGCCAGCAGGCTGGGGGCCGCTCAGCGCGGTGCCGATGGCATTCAAAGACAACATGAACCTGACCGGCACCCATACCACCTGTGCCTCTAAGATGCTGGAGAACTACATCTCACCTTATACTGCAACCTGCGTTGAGAAATCACTGGCAGCCGGGGCCCTACCTCTAGGCAAGCTGAATATGGATGAGTTCGCCTTCGGTTCCTCCACCGAGACCTCGGCTTTTCACTACACCTATAACCCCTGGGACTTATCCCGGGTACCTGGAGGTTCTTCTGGCGGTTCAGCTGCCGCGGTTGCAGCTGGGATGGTCACAGCCAGTCTAGGCAGCGACACCGGTGGATCGATTCGCCAACCAGCCAGCTTCTGTGGAGTGGTCGGTTACAAGCCGAGTTACGGCATGGTCTCCCGCCACGGAGTTGTGGCTTTCGGTTCATCCCTGGACCAGGTTGGACCCTTCGCCCGCAGCGTGGCTGATGTGGCAGCTGTCACCGATGCCATTAGTGGCTACGACCCATATGACACGACCTCCCAAAAAGACATCGCCCAGATGAGCGACTACTTGAACCATGGTGTAAAAGGCCTGCGTATCGGCTATGTGCCGGCTTTCCTGGAACTGGACGGCCTGGCAGCCGAAATGCGCCAGGCGGTCGAGGACGCCATGCACCGCCTTGAGAGCCTGGGCGCTGAACTTATCCCCATTGATTTGCCTCACGCCCGCGCCGCCCTGGCAGCCTACTACGTCATCGGCCCGGCGGAGGCTTTCAGCAATATGAGCCGCTTTGATGCTGTGCGCTATGGCTACACTGAGCCCAACGCGGCCAACCTCTACGACCAATATGAGCTCAGCCGGGCCCACGGTTTTGGCCCGGAGGTCATCCGGCGCATCGTGTTGGGCTGCTACTTGCTGTCCGCTGGGGTCTTTGAGCACTATTACTATCCAGCGCAGCAGATTCGGACGCTGATTACTTCCGATTTCCAGCAGGCATTCACACAATGCGCCGCCCTGATTACCCCGGTCAGCCCCCGTGCTGCGTTTCAATTCGCGGAGGTCTCTGACCCGCTGAGTATGTATCTGTCAGATATCTACACCATCCCCGCCAATATTGCTGGCAATGGCGCGCTGAGCTTGCCAATCGGATTTGGGGATGAGAGCGGGCTGCCGGTTGGTGTGCAAATCATTGGACCACAGCTCAAGGATGAGAACATCTTCATCACAGCGGCAGCTTTGGAAGGTACATACGATATTGCCCGCCTGGCTCCATTGGCTAAGGCGACTGCGGCGGTGCCCACAATGACGGGAGCTGAGGTAGCGACGCCTTCCGCGGTGGTGCTTGCGACACCCCCTACAGAGACCCGTTCTGCTGCGGCATCTTCAGCGACTTCCACAACAGAGACCAGCTCAACAGCAACAACTGCTGCGACACCCCCCAACCCAAGCTCGATGAGTGAGGGAGGTGCCAAGTGAAACAGCTAAATGAGGTGCTGCGCGACTGGGAAGCAGTCATCGGTTTGGAAGTGCATACCGAACTGACCACCCTAAATACCAAAATGTTCTGTTCCTGCACTTTTGCTTTTGGTGAGGAGGCGAACTCCGAGGTCTGTCCGATATGCCTAGGATTACCAGGGTCGTTGCCATCCCCGAACCGGGCAGCCATCGAGAGCATCGTCATGGCCGGTTTGGCCACCGGCTGCGAGATTATGCCGGACACGATGTTTTACCGAAAACATTATTTCTACCCGGATATGACAAAGAACTACCAGGTCACTCAGGGGCCAATCGCCTTCTGCATGAATGGCGTTATTGAGCTGGAGGTCACTGGTAAAGCCGCTGAAGAACGGGAGTATCGTCAAGGGACTGTCGCAATCGGCGACGAGTACAGCGCCGTTGCCAACGACGCCGCCGCTACCAGCGACAGCACCGTTGCCAGCGACAGTGCCACCACCAATGACAGCGCCGCGGTGAAGCAGGTCTCGGCAGCCAGCGCCCCGGGCTTCTCCCCAGCCAGCGGCACAGCCAACACCGCAGCACTCGACGCTGCGGCAGCCAGCACTCCGGGCATCTCCCTAGCATCCTTCGCTGGCGGCTACCGGACTCGCATTGGCATCACCCGCATCCATATGGAAGAAGACGCGGGCAAGCTGGTGCATATCGGCGGCACCGACGGGCGCATCAGCGGGGCCGCTTACTCGCTGGTCGATTACAACCGCTGCGGTTCGCCGCTGATTGAGCTGGTCACCGAACCGGACCTGCGCAGCCCCGAAGAAGCTCGTCTGTTCTTGCAGAAGCTCCGCCAGATTTACCTGACTTTGGGCATCTCCAACGTCAGTATGGAAGAAGGCTCGCTGAGGTGCGACGGTAACATCAGCCTGCGCCGCCGCGGTGAGACCGCCTTTGGCACCAAGACCGAGCTAAAAAACATGAACAGCTTCAAAAACCTGCACGACGGGCTGTCCTACGAGATTTGCCGCCAAGCTGAGGTGCTCGAAAACGGTGGCACGGTTCGCCAAGAAACCCGCCATTGGGAGCCAGCCACCAAGCGCACCATTGCCATGCGCAACAAAGAGACCGCCGACGACTACCGCTACTTTCCTGACCCTGACCTCGCTCCCTTTCATCTGACCAGCGAATTCATCGAATCCGTGCGTGGCAAGCTGCCCGAACTGCCCGATGCTAAGAAAGCCCGTTATGTGGATAAGTACGCGCTACCGGCATCAGATGCTGGCAACCTGGCTGGTGACCCCCAACTGGCTGGCTTCTTTGATGCAGCGATGGCTATGGCGGAAGATTCAACTGGTTTGGCTAAGCCCATTGCCAACCTGTTGCTAAATGATATTAGTGCTTGGGTCAACCAAGCTGCGATAGCTCTGATTGAAGCACCCTTCACGCCAACAGGTATCTATGAATTGGTTCAGTTGAACAATGAGGGTACGATTTCTAGCAAGCAACTCAAAGAGGTCTTTGCAGAGATGGCCAGCAGTGGTAAAAGCCCTGGTGTGATTGTCGACGAACGTGGCCTGCGCCAGGTCTCAGACAGTGCCGCCATCGAAGCAGCAATTGAGGCTGTTCTGGCAGCTAACCCAGACAAAGTCAGCGAGTACCAGTCGGGTAAGTCCGGATTGCTAGGTTTCTTTGTCGGCCAGGTGATGCGTCAGATGCAAGGCCAAGGCAACCCCCAATTGATTAACGAGCTATTATCCGCAAGACTGGCTAAGTAAGAGACTTTATTTTGGAGTATCAGTTGGTAGTGGTAACAGTCTCAGATGAGCAGCAAAGGACTAAGACTGAGATGCGAAACCTCGGTTGAGCGCTAAAGCCTTTACAGGGTGGTGAAGGTTCCAGTCCAAGGTGAAGGTTCCGTACTGCGGTGTAGACCCCGGTTGAGCGCGAAGGCTTATGCAAGGCAGTGAAGGTTCCTGTTTCAGGTGCTGATTCAATTCTGCAGTGTAGGCCCAGCTGAGCGCTGAAGGTTTGCGTTGTGCAGGGATGATTCCTTTTGATAGCGTTAAAGGTACTTAAGAGTTGCCCTACCGCAAAAAGCATAGGGTTTTGCTGCCGGCTTATGTAAGGTTCATGTAAAGCCTATAATGACTAGTAGCATTTGAGTGTGAAGGTAACTACATGCTTGAGGCTTGTGTTCAACCTAGCTCAAGGGATAAGTATAGACGGCTATTAAGAAAAGGAACCGACCTCTAGATGACCATCGGTTTTGAGTACTTTATATCTTTAGTGACCAGCAACCCAGTCTTGTTGGCTTTAGTCATACTTATCCTCGGAGATATCATTGTTAATGGAGCAACTGACGCTCCAAATGCGATTGCCACGGTTGTCTCCACAAGATGTTTGAAACCTAATGTCGCCATTGGTATGGCAGCCGCGATGAACTTCATCGGCCTGTTTGCGATTACCTTGGTCACATCCAAGGTAGCGAATACGATTTTTCATATGGTTGATTTTGGTGACGACCCAACGGTCGCTTTATGGGGAGTAGCAGCTGGTATGGTGGCTATCATCCTCTGGGGCGGAGTGGCCTGGATATTTGGCATACCGACCTCTGAAAGCCATGCCTTGATTGCCGGATTAACCGGAGCAGCCTTTGGCATGCAAGGTTCTTTTGATGCGGTGAACTTCTCTGAATGGGTGAAGGTCATCTATGGCTTGGTCATCTCGTCAGTGCTCGGTTTCGGGGCTGGCTGGCTGACAGTCAAGGCAATCCGGGCGATTTTTCGCAGTGTCCATCGGCGTCTGGCGGACCGGGTGTTCACCGTGGCTCAGGTGCTGGGAGCTGCTGGGGTGGCTTTCATGCATGGCGCCCAAGATGGCCAGAAATTCATGAGCATCATGATGCTGGGTGTCACATTGGGAGCAGCGCAACTGGTTGGCACCAGTGTGGAGCAGCTCTCTTATCCAGTGTGGGCAATCATCCTCTGCTCTTTGACCATGGGTCTGGGCACCAGCCTAGGTGGCAAGCGAATCATTAAAAAGGTAGCGATGGAGATGGTCTCGTTTGAGAAATACGAAGGCTTTTCGGCTTCCCTGGCTAGCACCTTATGCATTGGTTTCGCAGTTTTCACCGGTATTCCGGTATCTACTACCCAAGTCAGCGGCACAGCTATCATGGGAGTAGGAGCAGCCAAGTCTCTTCGCTCATTGAAATGGGGTTCGGTGAAGGACCTGGTACTGACCTGGGTTTTGACTTTTCCCGGCTGTGGACTGATTGGCTTTGTCTTTGCCACAATCGCCAAGCACTTTTTTACTTGATGTATTTTTCACTAAATACATGAAGGTTTTAGGTTTGTGTAAATCTTAGTAGTTGTTTAGGTATTCTGAATAGGGTGGATTTTCGGATATAGGTAGGTTATTGGATTTGCATGTGTCTTCTAGTTAGAGTGTATCTTTGGATTTGAGTAGTTCTTAAGGTTAATTAAACATTTAGGGTCTGAGGCGATTGTTTGTATTGACCGCTGAAAGAAGGGAATTCTAATGGCAAAAAGGTTCGACTATTTCGCAACT
>JAIRQI010000148.1 GCA_031256575.1 Coriobacteriales bacterium | reverse complement strand
AGTTGCTCCAGGAACTGGCGGATTATGTCTACAACAAAGTCTTTTTACACTACACAATGAAGCAGTGGGGCCTTACCCCAGAACAGATTGACCCAGCAGTGACGGCCCGGGTTCCAGTTTTAGTTGATTATGATAACCGCTATTTTCAGGACAGCTGGCAGGGGTTGCCGCTTTTAGGTTACACAGCATTGTTTGAGAAGTTGCTAGACCATCCGAACATCAGCCTGTTTCTGGGAGTTGCAGCTCAGGATATGCTGAGACTAGCGACTGTAGAAGCTGCTCAGACCACACAGCCCGACTCAACCAACCAGCTCATCAAAGATGACTCAGCCAGCTTGCCTACCCAAGCCAGTCTGCCTACCCAAGCTAGCCAGCTTGCTCAAACTAACCAAACCACACAGCCTGATATGGCAACCCTAAAAATCCAATCCATCCAGATTGCCGGCCAGCCTTACACAGGTTTGGTCATTTACACTGGAGCCCTCGATGAGTTGCTGGATTGGCGGTTTGGCATTCTGCCGTATCGATCACTGGAGTTTAAGTATCTGCATTATTCCAAACCCCGTGTCCAAGCTGCAGGAACCATCAATTACACAGTCTCGGAGAGCTACACCCGTACAACCGAATACTCCTGGCTGACTGGCCAAGAGATAGCAGTCAGCACTGTGGCTGAGGAATACCCCCAAGCTTTTACCGACCCGCAAACCCAGATACCCTATTACCCAATCATCACCGAGGATAATCAAGCCGCCTACCAGAGATATCTGAACCTGCTGCAAGCACTACCGAACTTTTATGTCTTAGGGCGCTTGGCTGAGTATCGTTACTACAACATCGACCAAATTGTCCTGCGGGCCCTGGAACTGGCTGATCAGATACTGGCTAGCTGAAAACAAAGAGGCAGCATGAACGAACTATAAGCACGAATGAACCATGAAACCAACAGTAAACATCCGCAACGTAGAGCTGACCAGAGAACTGAACAACCACTATGAATGAAGGCCCTGCAAGCAAAGCCACAATCATGAATGAAAACCCAGACAACAAGGCAGCCAAAATGAATGAAGACACCAACAGCAAATCAGCCACACTAGTTGTAAACTCAGAGCTCCTAATCAGTTTTGTTATCCCTTGCTACAACGTGGCTGATTATCTAGAGCGGGCGGTGAACAGCATCCTGGCGGGTGTCGAAGATACTAAGCTAATCGAAATCATCCTAGTTGATGATGGTTCGACGAAAGACGATACACCAGCCTTGGTCGACCAGTGGCAAGCTCGCTACCCTGGTTTTATCCGCAGTATTCATCAGAGCAATGGCGGTCACGGAGAAGCTGTGAATACCGGGCTCAAAGCAGCTCGCGGGCTTTACTTCAAGGTCTTGGATGCCGACGATTGGCTAGACCCGGACTCCTGCAAAATTCTCTTGCAGCATCTGCAGACCTTGGCAGTAAGTAGTCCGCCGGACCTGCTGATTACCAATTACGTTTATGACAAGGTGGACTCAAGCGAACAGCGACCAATCCGCTTTAAACGGGTTTTGCCAGAGGCCCAATTGTTCACTTGGGATGACATCGGCCGGTTTGCTCCCCAGCAAAACCTGCTGATGCACACGGCGCTCTATCGCACGGAGGTCTTGCGCTCCATCGGCCTCAAACTGCCCGCCCACACCTTCTATGTCGACAACATCTATGTCTATGTACCGCTGCCGGCGACGCAGCGGCTCTACTACCTGAACCTCGACTTCTACCACTACTACATCGGCCGCGAGGACCAATCGGTGCAAGAATCGACCATGGTCAGCCGCATCGACCAACAGCTGGCGATAACCCGAATCATGATTGACGCTTTTCAATTACAGGAAATAAAACCTCAGCGGCTGCGTGACTACATGTCTCAATACCTGCTGATGATGTTGACTATCTGTGCGGTATTCCTGCGGTTATCTGAGCGGGAAGACCGGGAGGAGCAGCGCAAGGCTATCTGGCAGTACCTGAAGGGTTCTGACCCGGCGACTTACCGTCGCCTGCGCGGCAGCCTCTTGGGTGTTGGTGCCAACCTGCCCGGCGCGTGGGGGAGAGGCATCGCTCTCGGTGCTTATCGAGCTGCCAGCAAGGTGTTCAAGTTCAACTGAGCGTTGGCTTACAGCAGTTACTTCTCCAAAAGATCACGGCTGGCTGGTAGGCCATAGGCGCCTTCAGCGTCCAGGGCAGCGTTGATGATTGCCGCCTCCATGACTCGTGCAGCTAATATGCCAACCAAGTCGGGGTTGGCCTGGACCTGGTTAGAGGCCATCACGAATACTGTATCGCCGTCGTTTGCGGTATGCACTGGCTCAATGGAGCGAGCGTATCCGTCATGTGCCATGCTGGCCACCCGGGTAGCTTGAGCCTTGTTCAACTGGGCATTGGTCATCAGGCAACTGATTGTGGTATTGGCTCGAGCTGCGGCAGCTTCGCCTTCTGTTAAGAGCGGGCTTTCTTTCTCCGGCATCTCCGCCATAGCTTGCGTGAAGAGCGCTTGGTAGGGGTCTAGGATTGACAGCGGACGCTCCGGGTCACGCACACCGGCGACCATCCGGCTACGTTGCCCAGAATAGATATTGCCGATAGCATTAGCCACGGCGACAGCGGTAATTACCAATTCGCCGACGCTCAGGCTGGCGGCGCCCTGTCCGGCTTTCATGGCCAGCTCTGCACCGAGCATTTTGCCAACTGTGGCTCCGGTACCAGCTCCGACATTGCCAGTGCTGATACGATGTCGGGCATTAGCGGCAGCCCGGTAACCCCATTCAGCGTCGGGACGAACTGTAGGGTCGCCAACCGGCAGGTCAAAGATACAGGCCGCGCTGACAATCGGAATGCACTGTCCGGCGAACTTCAAACCAATCTGCTGCTCTTCTAACCAGCGCATCACCCCAGAGGCAGCGTCCAGTCCAAACGCTGAACCACCACTTAGGACCACAGAGTGCAAAACCTCGACCATGTTAATTGGGTCTAACAGGTCGGTCTCGCGGGTTGCCGGTGCACCTCCGCGCACCGCAACAGCGCCAGTGGCTCCTTCCGGTAGGATAATCGCCGTACAGCCAGTACCAGCTGCGGCTTCTTCGTAGGTACCAAACATAAACCCTTGTGGCAGACGGGCTTTATCACCACTGGCCAGGTTAAAGGTCTCTATCATGAACTGACTCCTTTCAGAAAAGCGGTC
>JAIRQI010000122.1 GCA_031256575.1 Coriobacteriales bacterium | reverse complement strand
TGACCGGTGTAGAAGGGATGGCACTCATTGCATAACTCGACGCGGAGGTTCGGTTTGGTGGCGCGGGTGGTGAAGGTATTACCGCATGAGCAACGGACCTGGCACTCCATATATTCGGGATGGATACCCTTTTTCATTGTTACTCCTAATACTTGATACGTAGATACTTGAAGCTTTGCTAGCTTGAGTTCTGAGGGTCAAACTTCGTAATGTTAGCACAGATGCAGCTAGCGAACAAGGCGTTGCAGTAGTTTCACCCATTCCTGTTCTTCAAGCAGAGACGGCATTTCCGGGTCATCTTCGGCTGTGTTAGCTATGCGTTCATCTAAATCAGCTCGCCGGGTTTTCAGGGCCTCCGGGTTATAGGCGTCCAAGCGCTGGGCTCGCGAGGCTAAGACCACGACTTTTTGCCCGTCAGCTCCCACAAAACCACCGCGCACGGCATAATGGTCTACCTTATCACTGTCGGCAATATGCACGCGCATTTCGCCGGAGCCCAAAGTGCTCATTATCGGAGCCCGCAGGTACATAAAGCCCAGCTCACCGTCGTAGGCAGGGACGACCACGAATTCTGCCAGATCGTTGAAGAGCTGGCCTTCAGGGGTGACCAGATCTACCATAAAGCTGGTGTCACTCATCGCACTCCGCCATTCTGTCGCCGTTTTCAATCATCTGCTTACCAAAAGCTTTCGATACCAGCAGTCAAGGCCCGACTGCTAAGCCTTCGCCAATTCCTCGGCTGCCGCATAGACATCCTCAATTGCGCCTTTATACCTAAAAGCTTGCTCGGGAATATCATCACACTTGCCATCGATAATCGCCGCGAAGCTGCGAATGGTGTCTTCTAGCTTGACATACTTGCCAGCATTGCCGGTGAAGACCTCGGCTACATGAAATGGCTGGCCCAGGAACTGCTGAATCTTACGGGCCCGGGAGACAGTCAGCTTCTGGTCTTCAGAGAGCTCATCCATACCTAAAATGGCAATGATATCCTGCAGGTCAGAGTAGGATTGCAGTATCTTTTGCACGGTGGTAGCCACCCGGTAATGCTCATCGCCAAGGATTTCTGCGGATAAGGCCCGAGAAGTCGATGCCAATGGATCAACAGCCGGGTAGATTCCCAGTTCAGCAATTGAACGGGATAAAACCGTTGTCGAATCAAGATGGGTGAAAGCAGTAGCAGGAGCCGGGTCGGTCAAGTCGTCCGCTGGTACGTAGACCGCCTGGACGGATGTAATCGATCCGGTTGTAGTCGAAGTGATACGTTCTTGCAGGTCACCCATCTCTGTGGAGAGGGTTGGTTGGTAACCGACAGCTGAGGGCATCCGTCCGAGCAAGGCTGAGACTTCAGAGCCAGCCTGGGTGAAACGGAAGATGTTGTCAATGAACAGCAAGACGTCCTGGCCCTGGTCACGGAAGTACTCAGAAATCGTCAGACCAGCCAAACCGACCCGCAGACGTGCTCCTGGCGGTTCGTTCATTTGGCCGAAGACCAGGCAGGTCTTCTCGATAACGCCGGATTCGGTCATCTCCTGATAAAGCGCTGTACCCTCACGGGTGCGCTCGCCGACTCCGGTGAAGACTGAGGTTCCGCCATGCTCCTGAGCCAGGTTGTTAATCAACTCCATGATGATGACTGTCTTACCAACTCCAGCACCACCGAAGAGGCCGGTCTTGCCACCCTTGATGTAGGGTTCCAGCAGGTCGATAACCTTGATGCCGGTCTCAAATATCTCAGTTGAAGTGGTCAGCTCTTCAAACGCCGGAGCTGGGCGATGGATCGGATAGTACTCGCTGATCTCCGGCATCTCGCCACCATCGATCAGGTCACCGATGACATTCCAGATACGGCCTAGGGTATTGGGGCCGACTGGTACGGTAATCGGTCCACCGCTGTCGACGACTTCCATACCGCGCTGCAAGCCGTCAGTAGACGACATGGCTACCGCCCGGACGACATTGCCTGGCAGGTGCATCTCGACCTCGGCTACCACTGAGACATGGCCGATCGGGGTCTCAGCAGCAATGGTCAACGAGTTGTAGATCGCTGGTATGGCGTTCTGGTCGAACTCGACATCGACGACTGGGCCAATGATCCGCACAATACGTCCGATATTCATCTGGGCTTCCTTTTCTTGGTAGGCCGTCATAACTGTTTGTCCTCTTCTTGCCTGGCCGTCATTTCGCTTCCGCTATCTGAGGGCCGTCGTTATCTTTGAACCGGACTGACTACGCTTTACTGGTAGTCAGAGTAAGTATCAGAGCTGGTAGTCACGAACTCATTACAGGTAGGTTATTACACCTACTCTTCTTCTAATGCCGCAGCACCACCGACTATCTCGGTAATCTCTGTGGTAATCGCTCCCTGGCGGGCGCGGTTATACATCCTAAGTAAGGTGCTAATCATCTCGTTGGCATTATCAGTAGCCGACTTCATCGCCTTCCGACGGGCTCCCTGCTCCCCTGCCGCAGAATCTAGCAAGGCGTGATAGATGCGAGTCTTAACATAATCTGGTAGCAAGACATCCAGCACCGCTGTAGCCGAAGGTGCGTACTCGTAGGGGTTTTCTTCGATGGTCGTCTGTACCTGAGCCAGGCGAGCATGGTTTTTCGCCTCCGAGATTTTCTCCTCAGTACCATGCGCTGCAGTATTGGCGCTTTCATCGGCGAAGATTTTATCCCAATCGACATCGGTCTCCTGGTCAATACCCAATTGGGTGATTGGTAGCACCTGCTCTAGGCGAAGTACCTGGTCAGCGACGTTTTTGGCGTGGTTGTAGAACATTATGACCTGGTCGGACTGGTCTTTGGTATAAGAGTCGATTACGTAGGAGGCAATCAGCCCCGCGTCGGCAATCGAGGGGTCAGCGGAATTGCCGCGTAAGGTCAAGGCGACGGGCAGTTTGCGATACTTGAAATAGGCATCGGCTTTGCGCCCGCAAGCCACGATGTCACAGCTGATGTCGTAGTCCTGCATCTGGGTGATGAAACGGTCTGCGGAGCGCAGTACCAAAGAGTTGAATCCACCGGCCATCCCCCGGTCCGAGGCGATGACAATGACGATTACCTTGCTCAGAGCCGGATGTGTCAGCAGCAAGGGGTTACGCGGTTTGGCAGTGCGGTCCGCCACGCTTTTCAGCACCTCGGCCATCGCAGTGGCATAGGGTGTCGCCGCGACGATGCGGTCAGTCGCCCGCCGAATCTTAGCAGTAGCGACCATCTCCATGGTGCGGGTAATCTGCTGGGTCGAGGTGACCGAGCTGATGCGTTTCTTAATATCGCGCAGATTTGCCACCGACGCTCCTTTAGGCTTTGAACTCGCTATGCGCGGAAGCAATCGCCGCACGCAAAGCTTCGCTGGTCTGGTCGGAGAGCATCATCTCTGTGCGCAAAGTCTGCATCAACTCAGGGTATTGAACCTTCAGATAGTCGATCATGAAGGTCCTGAAAGCCAAGACCTGCTCGACTTCCAAGTCGTCTAAAAAGCCTTCATTTCCGGAGAAAATCGCCACGACCTGCTCTTCGAAAGGCATCGGCACATAGCGGCCCTGCTTTAGAAGCTCGGTCATCCGTGCTCCCCGGCTGAGCTGGTTTTGGGTAGCCCGGTCTAAGTCTGAGCCGAACTGAGCGAAAGCCTGCAGCTCGCGGTAAGCGGCCAGGTCGAGCCGAAGCGAGCCGGCAACCTGTTTCATAGCCCGGGTCTGGGCGTCTCCACCGACCCGGGATACCGAGATACCGACATTGACTGCCGGGCGCTGACCTTGAAAGAAGAGGTCGGACTGCAAGAATATCTGTCCATCGGTGATGGAGATGACATTGGTTGGAATATAAGCCGAAACGTCACCCGCCTGGGTCTCGATAATCGGCAGCGCGGTCAAGGAGCCACCACCGTTAGCCTCGGAGAGTTTGACTGCCCGCTCTAGGAGGCGGGAATGCAGGTAGAAGACATCGCCAGGGTAAGCTTCACGGCCTGGCGGACGACGCAGGGTCAAGGACATCTGGCGATATGCGACAGCCTGTTTGGAGAGGTCGTCGTAGATGCAAAGCACGTCGCGTCCTGGATTGTCCGGTCCTGCGGGTTGGCCATCGGCTCCGGTGTAGATGAAATACTCACCGATAGCTGCTCCAGCCATGGGAGCGATGTATTGCAGCGGAGCACTGTCTGAGGCTGCTGCCAGGACGATAATCGTGTATTCCATGGCACCAAAGCGAGCCAGAGTCTCAACAACACCGGCGACTGTCGAGGCCTTCTGCCCGATAGCGACATAGATGCAAATCAAGTCTTTGCCCTTGGAGTTGATAATGGCATCAACAGCAATCGCCGTCTTGCCGGTCTGGCGGTCGCCGATAATCAGTTCGCGCTGGCCGCGACCGATGGGGATCATCGAGTCAATGGCTAAAAGCCCGGTCTGCATCGGTTGGTTGACGCCTTGGCGCTCGACCACACCGGGAGCTCTGAACTCGACTGGGCGATAACCTTCGGCAAAGATTGGGCCTTTGCCGTCCAAGGGCTCTCCCAAAGGATTTACAACCCGGCCTAGGAAGCCGTGGCCAGAAGGCACCTCGACGATTCGCCCGGTGGTATGCACGCTGTTGTTCTCCCTGATCAGGGTGACATCACCGAGCAGCACTGCCCCGACTTCGTTCTCATCCAGATTCTGAGCCAGGCCATAGACCACTTTGCCGCTTTCGGAGATGAACTCCAGCAGCTCACCAGACATGGCATCACGCAAGCCGGCGACCAAGGCAATACCGTCGCCAACTTGGATGACACTGCCAATCTCTCTGGATTCCACACCGATTTCCACAGCTTTCAACTGCTCGCGGATCGCAGCGTCAATGGCACTTGCGGTAATCTCCGCCATTTAACTCACACCTCCGATGGTGTCACTGGCAAGTACGGCCCGGGCGCGTTCGAGCTGAGCGTTCAGGCTCGCATCGATGCGTCGATCCCGCATCTGCAAAACAATCCCACCCATGATGCTCTGGTCAACATGCTCGCGCAGGGCGACTGGGCTAGCCAACTGGGTGGAATATTTCTCTTTGATGGATTCACGCAGCTCATCGTCTAGAGCAACCACGGTGGTGACATCAATGATGACCAAGCCGAAGTGCTCTTCAATGAGACTGGTGAAACGTTCGTTGATGGTTTGTAGGAGCTTCAGTTCATGTCGTTCGACCAACAGGCGCAGCACTGCCAGATAAGCATCTGGCAGGTCTTTGAACAAGCGGTCGATGAGACTTAAACGGGATGCCAGGCTCGTGCTCTTGTCGTTTAGATGAATGCGCAGCTCGTGCGAAGCGATGATTGCTGTGCTCAGCTCGGTAAAGCGTAATGACTCAGCAATTGCCGCCTGTACATCCTCGGCCTGCATGGCTTCAGCCAGGATAGCCTGAGCATAAATATCGACAACCGCATTATGTGTACTAGTTGTCATCGAAGCTTCCTGCTTGGGCTACATAATGCTCGATTATCTGACGATGCTGGTCGATATCCAGCTCGGTGCCAATCAAGCGGCCTGCTAAAGCGACTGAGATGTCTGCTACCGAGCTGCGTAGCTCCAGCATGGCCACATCCTTCTCGTGCTCGATCAGCAGGCGAGCCCGCTCCAGCATGTTCTCAGCAGTCTCAGCCGCCTGGGCCTCGATATCCGCCCGAGCCAGCTCACCGGCGGTTTTAGCCTCGGCTATGATTCGGGCAGCATCCTCGCGAGCTTCGCTCAACAGGGCTTTCTGCTCATCTAGGAGTTGTGCAGTCTCGACCCGAGCCGCCTCAGCCTGTTCTAAGTTAGTGCGGATGGTGTTGACCCGTGTCTCTAACATGTCCAGGATCATCGGCCAGGCGAACTTAGCTAAAATCGCCCAGAGGATGATGAAACCGATCAACATCGGGACAAACTCACCGAGATTAGGCAGTAGTAAATCTAAGCCACTGCTCGCCTCATGAGCAGGCTCAGCCTCTTCGGCCCAAGCCGCAGCAGGAGTAGCCCAAAGGGCTGCTGTAAGAACTGCAAGCAAAGAAAAGCGAACTGTTTTCAGCTGGGCTAAAGCCAGCCAATCAAGCTGTTTCATGCGGCGGGCATTCAATTTCAGGTAATGCTTCACCATAACCTCCTATCAGCCTTGCCGGCTGACGAAAGAAGAAAGACTATGCTTAGAAGACTGGTTAAGCTGATTATGCCTGCCCACCGAAGAGCAGCCCTAAGACGAAGCCTAGCAGCCCCAGCATCTCGCAGAAAGCTGCGCCTAAGACGAAGACGATGAATGCCCTGCCTTGAATCTCAGGCTGACGAGCCATAGCCTGATTAGCTGTCACAGCAATCAGGGCAATGCTACCAGCAGCGGCGACAACTACTGCTGCGTACATTAAAACAATCACAATGCCTCCTTTGTCGTTGGCTGTTCCAGCGGTCCAGCCATCACGTTGGCTGTTCCATCGGTCCAGCCTTCAAGTAACTGTGGCCTATTGGCCACGATTATGTGTATCGGGCTACGTGCCCGAGCAACACATCAATGCTCGCTGGTGGCGAGTTGGATGTAGACCCCGTTTAGCAAGGTGAAGACGTAGGCCTGGATAAAAGCCACCATCAACTCCATCGCATAAACTACAAGAAGAATCAATAACCAAAGCCCTGCCAAAGCACCATTGGCAATGTTAGTGACGGACAATTCATGTACCAGAGGAAGGAAATAGAGACTGGTCATCATGGCGAACAAGCCCAGTGCCAGATGCCCAGCGAACATGTTCGCAAAAAGCCGGATAGAGAGCGAGAACATCCGCAAAGTCATCGAGAAAGCCTCAATCGCCCAGACTACCAGGTTTAGCCCCGGTGGGATGCCAGCAGGAGCAATCGAGGCAACATAGTGTATAAAACCGGAAGCCTTGATACCGCTATAGTTGAAATAGACGAAACTGCAGATGGCTAAAACCACTGTGATCGACATGGTGCCGGTAGCCGATTTAGCACCCGGTATCAAGCCAATCAAGTTGCCGGCCAAGATGAAGAAGAAAATCGTTAACAGAAAAGGCATATGCTGACGAGCATGTGCCCCTAACAGACTCTCGCCTATCTCACGTTTGATATAGTCAACAGCTGCCTCAACTGCAGCAACCGGGCCGACACGGGGAACCATCGAAATCCGTGAGCGCAAGACCCAGACTACGACGAAGACCACTATCAAGGTGATGAATGTCCAGATGGTAAAGGGAGTGATGGAGCCCCAGCTAAAGGAGTACATATCCATACCCTTAAGGTCTTCCATCAAATGGTCAAGATGGCTCTGGAAGTCTTCCATCAGTTGCCCATAACCTCTCTCATTACCAGTCTTCTGTAGTTCTGCGCTTGTTTAGAATAAAGAACAGCGCTCCGGATAAAACCAGGCTAATCATACTGACATTGGCGGCTACTGTGAATCTCAACAATGATGGCCGGGCAATAATGAAACAAGCAATGATTACCGAGATCATGACAGCTACGTTAATGCCTTGAGAAAGCAAACCTGCTGCCATCGTGTTGGCCCTGAACCAGGAGCCGACTTTTTGGCTGCGGATCACAGTAATCCAAAAGGGTGCTGCAGCAATTGCGCCAGACAGCACTCCTAAAACCATGATTAAGCTCTCTTCAGTCAAGCCAAACCTCTCTACCAAAAACCTCAAAGCATAAAAACTCAGCAAACGGTGACATCACTGAGCTCACTAGTCTGACCCCATTAGACAACCCACCAATATTAGCAAAACATCAACTTCATCGCACATGGGAGAAAACAGATGACGGTTGCACAAACCAATTATCTATCTTGCCAGGCAATGCCCAGTAGTTATGTCAGCCTTAAACGTTAGTAGAATGTACCTAAATGCTGGTTGCCATATGATAGCTTAGGCAGGTAAAGCTTGCATTAGAGCAGACTGGATTGGTTGGCGTTAGTGAAATTCTTGGGCAAATGGCACAGCTTGAAGCAAGCAGTCTGTTATCATTGCCGTTATCGTATGTGTTTAGTTAGGCATCCCGGGTAAGGGGGCGTGGCGGAATTGGCATACGCAGCAGACTTAAAATCTGCCGCCGCAAGGCTTGTGAGTTCGAGTCTCACCGCCCCTACCAGTAGAAACAAAGAAGCACAGTAGCTACTCACGTACAGATGTGTGCCAAAATGTGCCTATACATAGATTAATCAAGCAAGCTGTTGCCAGGCATCTAGGATGATGCCGTGTAGGATATCGGTCTCACTGACTGTTATCGCATTCAAGTTGGCAAGCCTTAAGACCTCATCCAAAATCAGCATACCCCCTACTACCACTGGCGCTCGTCCAGCTTCTAAACCAGCCACCTGGCAACGCTCAGTATTGTTCAACAAAGATAGCTTAAGTATTATTTGTGCCAGTTGGCTTTGGCTGACCTGCTGACCGTGCACGGCAGCTGGGTCGTAGACCGTCATCTGCTCTCTGATCGAGACCAGAGTGGTTGCGGTGCCAGCGACAGCGATTATCTGATTGATTTTCTCGCCTCTAGCATTGAGTTCTGAGAACCAGGTGGCGAGTTCGGTAGCAATCCATTGCCGGGCTGATAATAGCTCCTCGTTTGTAGGTGGGTCGCTTCGTAACCAACGGTCAGTGACTCGGCGGGCACCGATATCAAAGGAGTCTGATTTGAGCATCTGAGCCCGATCTGAGGTCTTATCCACATATCCTAGAGTTAGCTCGGTTGAACCGCCGCCGATATCGAGGACCAGGATGCTCTGCCCCTGTATATGCTGGGCAGTAAAGCCGCTCAAGGTGCCACTGAAGCTCAGTGTGGCCTCCCGCTCTCCGGCTATCACCTGCACTGGAATGCCCAGCTCGGCTAAGGCTGCAATCAGAATGGAGCTGTTCAGAGCGTCACGCATCGCTGAGGTTGCGACTGCTTGAATGGGTATTTCGCTGGCCTCTGATGGGGCTGTTTCGACTGCTTGCTCGTTTTCCTTGAACTGCTGTTCTAACTTTTCGATATCTTTTAAAAACTCCTGACTGGCTGAAATTACCCGCAGCATGGCAGCAGCTGATATTGACCCGCTGTCAGCCAAGCCTTCACCTAGGTGGGTGATAACTGTCTTCTTGAGTAGTTGGTGAATTCTTGATGAGGTTACATCGGCGACTAGCAGACGCGTAGTGACCGTGCCATAATCCAGGGCTGCCAGGCGCATCTAAAGACCGATAATCACATCATCCGGTGCCGCTGGTGGTGGGCTGGGGTATTCGTAACCCAGCAGTAAATCAATGGTCTCTGTCAGCCAGTCCAGTTCTGGTTTGATAGAGCCGGGTTCGACGTTCTCGGGCAGGGCCGTTGTGCTGTCTTGGGAGCTTAGACCGGTGATATTGACTGCCTGCTCATCTGGCATGACCCAGCCAAATTGCTCACGAGCTCGACTCTCAATACCCTCTGGGGTACCTAAGACATCAATCTGTCCTTGAATCTGACTGTTGCGGGCCTCCAAGGCTGTACTCTCTGCTTCTAGCAATTGGATATCACGCCGCACCTGCCACCAGTTTTGCAGTGCTGGATAAATCAGCACCAAAGCAACAGCCAAAGCAACGATGACGATGCTCAGGTTGATTGGCCAGGCCAAACGTCTCTTTGGTTCATTCTCTGGTTTCTGCGCGCCCATAGTCGGTTTCTACTTCGTTTTGCTCGCGAATGCTTACTGCTTGTATTTCATAATACCATAATCCTTTATGACTTGATAATTTAGGGTGGATAAGCATCGACGAGTAGAATTCAAGCAAAACCAGAGCTAGTCTAGAGCCATTTTATGACGTTTGCTCGCCAGCCTACGCTGGAGCAAAAACTTATGCATCCTTGTATTCATCAGCTTCCCGAATAGACCGCTTCGCTTGGGGTCCTATCCAAGCAACCTTAGCTGACTTTAATTAGACACTCAACTTGGCAAGCTGGGTTCTAGGTTGGGTTTGATTTGGCCGTAGCCTCCCTCTTTGCGTCGATATAAGACACAGGTGCTGCCGTCTTCTGCAGCTATGTAGACATAGAAATCGTGCCCTAACAAATCCATTTGTAATAAGGCTTCCTCGGTGTTCAAGACAACCAGATCAATCTCCTTGACCCGTACCAGCTGGTCTGGCTCGGTCTCGGGTTGTGAATCATCGCTAGAGGCTGGAACCAGTAGCTCGTTATCCAAGACATCGACCAGCTTCATGGCATTCTGGCGCCGATCGATGACCTTGGTCTTGAACTTACGCAATTGGCGCTCTAGTTTGGTAGTGGCAATGTCGATTGCTGTGTGCACGTCCTCATCCTCAGCTTCGGTGCGGATGATGTGCCCTTTGGTACGCAGGGTGATCTCGCAGGCAGTCATGGCTT
>JAIRQI010000097.1 GCA_031256575.1 Coriobacteriales bacterium | reverse complement strand
GGAATCCCCACAGCGAATTCCAACCCGGAATAGCCGTTCTTGAAAGCGTTTTGTACCAGGTTGCCTAATTGTACCCCAGCCCCAGCTACCAGGATATCAGCTGTATTCGCTGGGGTCTGAGTTTCTCGAGGAAGTTCTTCAGTAAGCTCTTGGTTATCTTGACCGCTGCGCTGGTCCGGGAACTGGTAGACCTTGAACTCGCGCCCCAAAGTGATAATCGCCCCGGCAAAACCGCGGTCGCTGACCAACAGGTTTGTGCCTTTACCAATAACAGTCCAGGCTAGCTGGTATTGTTTGATGACCTTCAGTGTATTATTCAAGTCAGCTAGGGAGGCGCACTCGATATATAGCCCGGCTGGGCCGCCAATGCGAAAACTGGTGTGCCGTGCCATGGGCTCATTAAGCTGCACCGTCCCGCGTAGCGTGCCTTCCAGCTCGCAATAAGCTTCAAAGATTAACGCCGACTGGGTGTCCGGGGTACTGGATTCCAAGGAGCTGGATTCTGGGGTGCTGGATGCCGAGTAGTTGGGTTCTTGAGCATTGAAGCTTGGATTACTGGTGTCAGAAACATGAGGAGCAGGAGCACCAGAGTCCGTGGTATCGAGGTTTGGAGCACTGAGGTCAGATGTATGGGCCAACTCCTCGAGAATCAAGGGAGCAAGCAATGTGACATCGCCAGCCCCTAGAGTCAGTATCAAGTCTCCCGCATCGGCTAAGCGAGCCAAATAGGCGGGAGCGGCTTCGCGACTCAATAGACAGGCCTGGCTAGCAGGGTGCAGAGCATTAATCTGAGCAGCTAAGGCCCGGCTGCTGACACCGCTAATTGGGTCTTCTCCCGCTGTATAGATGTCAAGTAAGGCCAAGCTGTCGGCATCATGAAAGGCCTCGACGAAATCGTCGAACAGCTCACTGGTGCGTGTGAAGCGATGCGGTTGAAAGAGCAGGTGTACGTGCTGATAGCCCAATTGGCGGGCAGCCGCTAAGGTTGCCTTAATCTCAGTTGGATGATGGCCGTAGTCATCGACTACCTGAACACCACGGGCCTCACCAATCAGCTCAAAACGCCGCTTCACCCCTTGAAACCCGCTCAGGGCCTGGGCTGCTGCAGCAGGTGTAAAACCGCACTCAATCAGAGCCGCCAGTACAGCCGTAGCATTCAGTACGTTATGCTGCCCCGGTGAGGCAGGCAATTCCAGCGAAACCTGCTGGCCGTCAGCCAGGCGAACAGTAAAACCCGGAGCGCTGTCAGTCAGGCAGCGATAATCTGCTGCCGGAGAGAAGCCATATGAGACCGCAGGCCGCCCAGATATCCGAATCAGCCGGTCCAGCCGCTGGTCATCGCAGCAGTAGACAATCAAGCCGTCAGAATCCAAGGTTGTCATAAAGCGGGCGAAAGCCGCTTCAATCTCTGCCAACGAATGGTAATGGTCCATATGGTCGGCTTCGATATTGGTCAGAATCATCAGCTGAGGTGAAAACATCATAAAGGATTCGTCGGATTCATCAGCCTCGATGACCAATACCTGCCCCAGGCCAAGGTGAGCGGTGGTCTGGTATTCGTTCAACACGCCCCCGATGACAAAACTGGGGTCACAGCCCAGCTTCAGCAATGCCGAAGCCAACATCGAAGACGTGGTAGTCTTGCCATGGGTGCCGGCTACCGCCCAGGTCTGGCGGCCTTGCCCCAACCAAGCCAGCATCTGAGCCCGTGGCCAGATTACCAGTCCGCGCTGGCGAGCCGCCAGCAATTCAGGGTTGTCAGCGTGTATAGCTGTGGAGACAACCACGATATCGATGTCCGGGTCAGCCACATTCTCGGCTGACTGGCTCAGACTGACTGGGATACCAGCCGCTAAGACTGCATCTAAGTACTTGCTAGTTTGGCGGTCGGAGCCGCTGACTCTCAAGCCTTGGGCCTTGGCCATGATGGCCAAGCCGCTCATCCCGGAGCCGGCGATGCCGATAAAATGTACACGTTCAATCTGCTGCAAAAGGCTTCCTTTTAATCTCACTCGCCGGTTGGTTGAACAATCTCTGGTTGAGCAGCCAGTTCGAGAATCAACTGGGCAATTGCTCTGTTAGCGTCAGGTTTGCTTAATGCTAACGCCCGATTAGCCATGGCCTGACGAAGCAAGGGCTCAGCCAGCAAGCTTTTTAGCAGCTCTGAAAAACCTGGGTTATCGAGTTCCCTGTCTGGCCAGACCCGGGCAGCATCGGCTTCTTCAAGCTTCTGGGCATTGGCTGTCTGTTCGTCAGCGACAGCAAAAGGATAGGGTACCAGCAAAGCGGCTTTACCCAGTGCAGTTATCTCTGCCAAACTACTGGCACCAGCTCTGGATAAGACCAGGTCAGCGGCAGCATAAGCATCACCCATTTGATGACAATACTCCATCAGATGCCAACGCGTAGCAGGTATCTGCTGGTCTTGAAGCATTTGATTGGCCCATTGGTAATCGAGACTGCCGGCTAAATGTAGGACTTGCAGGTCAGAAAATTCTACCAACAGCTCAGTAGCCAAGTTCAAGACTGCGCTGTTCAAGTGGTGTGCTCCGAGGCTGCCGCCAAAAACCAGCAGTATCAACCCCGCATCAGTAAAACCCAAGCGCTCTCGGGCCGCCAGGCGGTCTACTCCCAAAAGCTCCGGACGTAAGGGGTTACCGGTAATCTGAATGCGGGCAGATGTCTTGATACCGGCAGCAGCCCGCTCGTCTGTTAGAGCTAAAACATCCGCTCGTCGGGCTAGTACCCGGTTAGCCAAACCTGGCCGAGCATTCTGCTCATGAACCAGCAAACGCAACCGCAAGCTGGCAGCAGCCAAGCCAGTCGGTAGACTGGCATAACCACCAAAAGTTGCTACTACCTGGGGTTTTATCTGTTTCAACCAGCG
>JAIRQI010000080.1 GCA_031256575.1 Coriobacteriales bacterium | reverse complement strand
CGTGCCATCTGCCCGAAAAGTGGTTATCTGAACTGGCCGCTTGTCGGTCAAGACCGTCATCGTCCCAAAAGCCTCTCCAGTAGCAATCACTCTATATGTGGAGAAGACCTGCGCCAGTTCTTCGGGCTGAGCAGCACTGGCGATATCCCAATCTTCGATTAGCGCGACGCTACTCTTACCGAGGTGTTGGCGCAGGTTATCGCGTACTGAGCCTCCTACCAGGTACGCTGGGTAGCCGGCGTTTTGTAGCGCATCCAGGATAACTTGGACATCTGCTGGAATATCTATTCTTATCTGCCTGCTCACCACTTCATCAGCAACCTTGTGTAATACAGGGAATTGCAAGTTTTACTTTACCCTCAAGCTTATGTTAGAGCCGCTACAGCAGCAATCAACTGGTCTACCCGGTCGGTCTTCTCCCAAGTAAAATGAGGTAGCTCTCGACCAAAGTGACCATACACGGCAGTCTGGCGATAAATTGGCCTGACAAGGTCCAGTCGGTCGATGATTGCTGCCGGACGCAGGTCAAAGACCTCCTCCACAGCTGCTCTTAGGGTATCGTCAGAGACAGTGCCAGTTCCGAAGCTGTCCACCATCATCGAGAAGGGTCGGGCCATACCGATTGCGTAGGCAACCTGTATCTCACAGCGCTCAGCCAGCCCGGCTGCGACGATATTCTTGGCCACCCAGCGCATGGCATAAGCAGCTGAACGGTCGACCTTGGTGGCATCCTTGCCGGAGAAGCTTCCGCCACCATGCCGGCCCAAACCGCCGTAGGTGTCAACGATGATTTTGCGTCCGGTCAAGCCAGTGTCGGCGGCAGGGCCACCTTTCTCAAAGCATCCGCTAGGATTAATCAGTATCTCAGCACCTTGCCAGTTGACGTTCCATTGTTGCATCACCGGGCCGATTACCTCGCGAATCAAATCAGGCTTCAACTGCTGGTCGATGCTAATGCCTTCCTCGCTTTGGCTGGAGATTAGGATTTTCTCTACCTGAACAGGTTTACCATTCTCGTATCGCACACCAACCTGGGTCTTTCCGTCTGGACGCAGGTAGGGCAAGGTGAGGTCTTTACGCACCACAGCCAAACGTTCTGCCAGCCGATGAGCCAGAAAAATAGGCATCGGCATGAAGGTCGTAGTCTCGTTAGTGGCGTATCCGAAAACCATGCCCTGGTCTCCGGCTCCGATACGGTCGTAGTCTGCGTCACTTTGGTCGTTTTGCTCGCTACCTGGCTTGGCTTGCTGGTTGGGGCTGCTTGCTGGTTTGGCTACCTGCTCAGAGTCACTGCCCGCCTTGGCCTCTTGGTTGAGGCCGTCAGCTTGCCGTTTGGCCTCTTGGCTGAGGTCGACGGCTTGGGAGATATCCGGACTCTGGTCCTGGATGGCATTCAAGATACCGCAGGTCTTGGCATCAAAACCGAGTTCCGGGTTGTTATAACCGATGTCACTGATTACTTGCCGCGCTACCTGGGCAATGTCTACGTAAACCTCGGTGCGCAGCTCACCGCCTAAGACCACCAGACCTTTGGTAACCAGCACCTCACACGCCACACGAGCAGCCCGCGGATTAGCAGCAGCTCCATCGGGAGCCACATAACCCTGGTTGGCTAGTTCTATCTCTTTAGCCAATATAGCGTCGAGAACTGCGTCAGCAATCTGGTCACAGACTTTGTCTGGATGACCTTCGGTCACGCTTTCTGAGGTGAACAAGAAGCTGTTGGAAGCATTCTTCATGGGTGCTGATCCTCCTGGTCGATTGATGGCTGGTAGGTGGTCATGGGGTAGCTAGTGAGCAGTAAACGGGCGGTAGTAGCGAGTGGGCAGTAACGGGTGGGTAGCAGCGAAGCGAGCCCAAGCTCCGCGCTCTATTGTACACATGCCGGACAGTTTTGCAGTAGAAAACAACTCAAATCAGACAGTGATTCTGGCATCCATGCCGAAACACGGTAATCCTGGACCGCTGTGCACGGGTTTCTCCCCAGAATGCGCCGAATCGCGCTTCGTGTTGTAGATTCAGCTTAGTTTTCTATACATTCACTTAGAAAAATCTAAACAGAAAAGAGTAACATCAATATGTTGTGGTGCTAATTCTATATATTGTGGTATTGCTATTTGGTTAGTGATTAACCTACAACACGAAGCGCAATCCTGCGCAAAGCTAGTAATATCATGCTAGCCTAATAGCTTTTCTCGAGTATAACTCACATCTCTACTGCTAGTTATACAAATGCTTTATGTGTACAAAAACTACCGTCCGCGGTACCTCTCCAAGCAGCAGTAGCAAATGTGGAGAAAATCGAGATATCTTCTCTTGTGATAGTGGAACTACCAGGTAAACCCTTGGTTCTCCCCGTACACGGTGCTTTGCGCATCAACCTTCGGCTATCAGCGCACCAACTCTCAATGTTTTGCGCGCCAACCTTCGATTGCCAGCGCACCAGCTCTCGGTGCTTTACGCGCCAACCTTTAGCAGGCCGTAGACCAGCGAATCTACCAGTGCATCCCAGGAGGCTTCGATGATATTCTCGCTGACTCCGATGGTTCCCCAGCTGCGGGAACCATTGCTGGTGTCAATCAGCACCCGGGTAACTGCACTGGTTCCGGTGCTCTCATCCAGCACCCGCACTTTGTAATCGGTAAGCTCGAATTTACTGACCTCGGGATAAAAGCGGGTGATTGCCAGTCGCAGGGCAGCGTCCAGGGCATTGACCGGGCCGACTCCCTCTCCAGTTGCTACCACTCGTTCGCCGGCAACCGAGAGCTTGATGGTCGCCTCGCTTAAGGCTTGGCCACCACGGTACTTGTCTGTGATTACCCTGAAAGACTCCAGCTCAAAGCATTTTTGTCCCTGACCGGTCAGGTCAGCCAGCAGTAGGGCCAGCGAAGCCTCCGCCACCTCGTAGGAGTAGCCCTGGTTCTCGCGGGTCTTGACCTTCTGCAGCAGGTCAGCCAGCTCACTGCTGGAGTCGGGCAGTGACACCCCCAGCTCCGACGCCTTATTGGCCAGAGCTGAGCGCCCGGACAGCTCGCTAATCACAATGCGGGCGAAGTTGCCCACAAGCGCCGGGTCGACATGCTCATAACTCGGCTTGTGCCGAACCACGGACGCCGAGTGCAGCCCTGCTTTATGAGCGAAAGCATTGGAGCCGCTATAAGGCTGATGGGCATCAGCCGCGATATTCATAATCGCTGCCACGGAATGCGCCAACTCCGTCAGACGCGCTAACTGCTCTTGACTGACGATGTCATAACCCATTTTCAACTGCAGGTCGGCCAGTGTTATCAAAAGGTCAGCATTGCCGACCCGCTCACCGTATCCGTTGATTGTCCCCTGCACATGACGGCAGCCGGCTCGCACAGCTTCCAAGCTGTTGGCAACCCCCACGCCGCTGTCATTGTGGCAGTGAATACCTATTTCTGTGGATAAAACCGCGCAAGTGGCCTGGCAAATCTGATAGATCTCGAAAGGCAGGCATCCCCCATTTGTATCGCAGAGCACAATCAAGGCAGCTCCAGCAGCCTCTGCTGCATGCAACACAGCCAAAGCATACTCTGGATCATTGCGATAACCATCGAAGTAGTGTTCGGCATCAAAGAAGACCTGCTTACCTTGGGCAACTAGATACTGTATTGAGCTCGCTACCATTTGCAGGTTTTCATCTTGAGTGGTCTCGAGTACCTTATCGACATGCTCAGTCCAAGCTTTGCCAACGATAGAGACTGTCTCTGCCGAGCAGTTAGCCAAAGCCACTAACCCAGGATCGTCACTGGCCAGGGTGTGTTTATGTCGGGTAGAACCGAAAGCTACCATCTGTGAGTTCTTCAACGGCTGCAAAGCCAATCGTTCTATCAGCTGACGATCCCGATCGTTAGATGCCGGAAACCCGACCTCGATATACTGGATACCCAACTCATCTAGACGGTAGGCAATCTTTAGTTTGTCTTCCAGAGTCAGAGCCACTCCGGCTCTTTGTTCCCCGTCGCGTAGAGTCGTGTCTAAGAGGGTAAGCCTCGGCTTCGTGCTGCTTGGGTCTAGAGTTGAGCCCTCTGTAAGCGTATCGTTTTCAGACACGGTCCAGCCAGTGCTCATACTTGGACACCCGACCCTTGACGATGTCAAAGAAACGCGCCTGCAGCTCAAGGGTAATCGACCCGGGTGGCCCAATCTGGCGTTTATCCACAGAGTTGATTGGAGTCAGCTCGGCAGCTGTACCGGTAAAGAAGACTTCATCGGCAGTATAGAGCTCTGTTCTCGCCAATGAGCGTTCTTGTACCTGGTAGCCAAGGTCACGGGCGATTGTGATTATGGAGTCCCGGGTCAGCCCCTCTAATACTCCATCGGACAGTGGTGGGGTGGAGATGATCCCCTTGCGCACGATGAAGATATTTTCCCCAGAACCTTCGGCGACCATACCGTTTTCATTCAAGAGCACGGCTTCTGCATATCCATGCCCCACCACCTCAAGGTTGGCCAGTCCGGAGTTTAAGTAGGAAGCGGATGACTTGACCGCTCCCGGCATGGCGTTAATGCTGCGCTGACGCCAAGAACTGATGGCAACATTCACTCCGGTTTTTAAGGCACTGTCACCCAGATAGTCTGCCCAGGGCCAAACGGCGATGATTACATCAATCGGTGCAGCGCTAGGATTGACTCCCAGAGCACCATATCCGCGGTAGGCCAATGGACGTATATAGCATTCGCTTAAGTTGTTAGCTTTGATAGTCTGTATTGCTGCTTCGACCAGCCGATCGGCGCTGAAAGGAATCTCCATCATAATCATCAGGCCACTGGATATCAAACGCTCCATATGCTCGCGTAGACGAAATACCGCTGATCCGGTCTCGTTTCGATAACAACGGATACCTTCAAAGACTGCAGTCCCATAATGCAAGGCGTGGCTGAGTACATGGGTCGTAGCTTCATGCCACGGAACCAAAGTGCCATTCTTCCAGATATAGTCAACTTCAACGATAGCTGCCATCTCGATATCCTTTCTAATACCAGTGGTCTGAAGTCTAAGCCTCTTTTGTGGACGCTGGCTTTAGCTATGCTTTTTTCGGCTAAAGTACCACTCCGGATTCCCTCATCCCTCACAGACGATTATAGAACATCCTCTGCGTCATAGTAATCCGAATTGTCTATTGCTTAAGCTTGCTTAATCTCGTCTATATCGAGTGATTCGTACATGTCAGCGTCTTCATCGACGGCA
>JAIRQI010000058.1 GCA_031256575.1 Coriobacteriales bacterium | reverse complement strand
CAGCACTCCAGCAAATGGAGCCATAGAGGTCAACCTGCATGAAGAAGGAGCGATGATCGCCTCTGGCTCACTGAGCCTGATGGGAGTCGACGCCGAAGAGGTCAGCAGCAAGTTGGCTTTAGCTCTGGCCAAGGTAGCTCATCAGGTTGAAGATGCTGGCGGCATGATCGGCCACCTCAAGGCTACCCTGTCACGCAATGAAATCAGGATGCTCTCGACCACTGCCGTGAACACCGATGTCTCAGTAAAGATATCCCCGCAAGCCGAGGTATTCGTGAATGTCGTGTTGATAGTCTTCATGGTCGAACATGACGATCTACAAAAATGGGGAGAAGACCTCATCGCTTCACTACAGTAAGCGTATCAATAACAGAGGTTAGCGAAGGGCGGCAAAATGGCCGCCCTTCATGCTTTATCTAGCCATAGCCCCGGCGAATTGTGCACCTTTGGCTGCTTATAGCCATCAATAGTCGTTTAGCATATAAGCTATCCCTCACGTTGCCTGAACAGGTCGTCCAATGTGAGAACCTTTTCGACGACGTGGCTATGAGCGTTTGTCTTGACCCCGGCAGCTGAGATCATAATGTTGTGCACAGCTTTGCTTGTTTTGGTATGAACAACAAAAGCGTCTTTACGAGCAGTGATTTTTTCTGCCGTTCTTTTGTCGATCTCGAAAGGTTCTAGGGTGTACTTATCTTCGCATAGATTGATTATCCCATCACGTCGGTCAATAACCAGGTCTATTTGCATTCGTAAATCCTTAGACGGGTTTCTCCACGAGGATACCGAAGTCGATACTCCAGAGATACCAAGACCGTCCTTAATCTGGTCGATATGGGTCAGACATAGCAGCTCAAAAGACAGGCCGCTCCATGCATGGTATTTGCCTCTACCGTTGAGGTTGGCCCAAAAATGACTATCTTGATGTCTGGCTGGAGCCATGAAAGTCAGATAGAAAAACGAGAAGAAGTCCATTAGTTGATAGAGATACCTGTCGGTGCTGCCAGTGAAATCATCGAAGCGCCGAATGAATCCTGACAACTCAAGTTCTTCGAGTACCTCAGTTAACGACCCGCCGCTGCTTAAGCCTGTGGCTTCAATAAGCTCGTTCCGAGTAAGGCCAGAGCGCCTGCTGGCGAGAGCCTTGACGACCTCTACATAGTTTGCCTCGTGTTCGAAGAGGGAAGCATACAGTTCCCCAAACTCAGCCGCCAGAGGAGCGTTGGATGCAAAACAGATTGCATCTACATTTTGAACGACACTTTTTCCAGGTTCGAATAGATCAAGGTAGAAAGGTATACCACCGAAAACCAAATAAGCATCGGCGATAAGTCGGCGGCTGAAATTGATTTCTTTGTAAGTGAAAAAGGCTTCGCATTCCGCTAGGGTGAAGGGATCTAGTTTCAATCGTTTAGTCACCCTGTTGTGAAGGCCACCACGGTTCCTAAAAAGTTTCTTAACAATCCAAGACGAGGCGCTGCCACAGACAATGAGGATAAGATCGCTTCGAGTGGAACCCCAAGAGTTCCAAAAGTGCTCCAGAGCAGAAAGAAATCCGGATCTCCTCGTGCCCAACCAGGCAATCTCGTCCAAGAAGACAACCAGCTTGCCTTTGTAGCGCTGCTTGCTATTTTCAAGAAGGCCTTTCAGCATCTCAAAAGCATCAGGCCAGTTCTGAGCAGGATTTTGCTCAGAACCGCCATAACGTTTGAATGACTTATTAAAGTAATCTAGTTGCATACCCATACCTTCGCTGGCGGCACCTGTGAGTTGGAAAGCAAAACTGTTCTCAAAGAACTCTCGTACTAAATAAGTCTTACCAACACGCCTTCGGCCATATACTGCAACAAACTCTGGATTCTTTGATTCTATACAGCGCGTCAGTACCCGCTGTTCTTCAGTTCGACCGATAATCTGCATGCCACACTCCTTCATTATATTCAGCCATATTCCTGTAATATTGGCTACCTGTGGCTACTTATAATATACACAGTATAACAGAGTCAGCCAACTCAAACGAAGCGTGTGATAGTTTGAAGCATGCTAGTGAGGATTGCTATATCGGTTAGTCCGGAGTGTAAAGCAAACTCCCTTGCGAGCACAAAAAGGCAGCCTAACAGCCGCCCTTTGTGCTATATATAGCCATAACACTACATTATTGCGAACCTTTGGCTACTTATAGCATACTTGCTCAGCGCTCCAGACTGAAAATGGGCGGCCATTTGGCCGCCCATTTTTATAACTTGTTGGACTCAGAATTAAACTAAATACTGTTGCTAATCCTCTTGCGCTGGGGCTTTGGCGAAGACGAAGAGGAAGACAGCTAGTACAACGGCAACCATCACGAAGACACCACCGATGAGGATCTGGGTAGCGAGTGTGCCATCGAACAGTCCACCTAAACCACCCATGATGTTCGGAACAAAGGTGAACATCAAGTTCATGATACCCATGTTGATAGACATGGCTACTGGCACCCAACGTGGTGGGGTGAGAGCTAATATCTGACCCATAACAAACGGCATAGCGATATTGAAGCCTAAGCCACAGAGACATGCTCCAGCTAGGACGCCGATGATACTGGTCTTCATGAAGACCAAGACAAACAAGCCCAAGCCACCGATGAAGTAGCCGATTGGAGCAATCCAGGCTTTCAGGAACTTGACAATAACTGGGAAGGAGAAGCCAGCAATGACACCAAAAATTGTGAACAGGGAGTTAGCAAGACCAGCATCAGTGGAACTGGCATTTTCTCCACTCAATCCCTTCAAGAGACCGCTGGCACCCAGCTCACCTTCAATGTACATGCCGACGTTCAACAGGAAGACTGCCATACCAAGGGTGACAATCAAACCTAAGCCGATAATCAGAAATACACGCACTGGAATGAAACCGGTAGCGGCTGGTGGACCACCAGGGCCACCTTCTCCACCAGCCTCACCAGGAGCATCTGGCCTCATGGGCATCATGATAAAGAAAACTATCAATGCCGGAAGGATCAATATACCTAGATAATAAGCTATAGGCCAGTTGCTGCCGGCTGGTGTTCCACCGGCGGCAATGATTCCGCCGACGACATTGACAACCGCAGCGCCACCGTTCATCAAGGCGCCAGAGATAGCCACGAAGTTGGCGCGTTGCAGTGGATCTACTACATAAGCACCGAAAATCGAGGAAGTCAGTACCATTGCCGCGCCTTGGCAGACACCGACTATACCGGCACCAATGACCAGAGCGATGAATGGGCCATTACTTCCGACCAGAGCGAAGATCGCAAAGTAGATGAAAGCGGTCACCGCAGAGGCAACCATCAACCACTTTAAGTTGACCTTCATAGCCAACGGACCAACCGCAAACGAAACTAGCATACCGACGAATGCCGGAATCTGGACTATCAGGTATGGATTGTCGTTGGGATAGGCATACCCGATGTAGCTCAGTAACGGCGCGGTCATCGAAGCGAACAGCAATACTAGTGAGATCACCATGGTTGCAATTACTGCTTTCTTCGATGCAGGTGACAAACCAGACATTTCTTTCCTCCAATTCTTGAACTAGACCTTTATTCAGAAATCCCCTGTTTCTTAGAAGCTGAGGAGTTTCTTTCTTGAATAGGAATAGACTTCGTCCCTGAAGGCAGGGGTGAATGCCCATGCACTATAGAAGTCGGCATTCGCTGGTTTTTTGGGCTGGCAGAAACGATCGACATAATCACGGGCGCGTTGCCGTTGCTCAGCCTCGGGGGTGGTCTCTGGATCAAACTCATCAGGGATGACAGCGATCACGATCTTATCCCCAACCTCATCATAGAGCTTGTGGGTGTTGTTCATGGCCTGAGGGGTCCATTGGTCAAAACCAGCATCAATGAAGACGTTGACGCGGTCTTCAACATGACCACAGGAGTGCAGGGTAGCAACGCGGCCCCTGCTATGAATGTGGTCGTTTAGAATCTTGAAGTAGGGCAGAATCATCTCGCGAGCGACATCTTCGGAGAAGAACGGGGCTTTTTGGGAACCCCAGTCGTCGTGGATGTTGAATCCGTCCAAGCCGGGCCAGTTATCCAGGAACTTGTCTACCAGCTTGCATCCCAGTTCAGCCATTGCGCCGAACAACTCGTGCAAGGCTGGTTTCTGGTCTTCGTCAATCAGAGCGATGGCTGCCGGTCCGAAGTCCATGAAAGAGATTAGGCGCTCGAAGCAGAAGCCATTGGGGAAGGACATCTGGGTGAAGTAGAACTTGTCAACCTTGGTCTGCTCTACTGCAGCGTCCCAGTCCCAGCTGTCCAGGTCAGGGATGATGATTTTGTCTTTCCACTCGTTGGCATTCTCAAGGAAGGGCTCGCCGGGGCGAACCATAGCGCCTTGAGCCATCTCGACATATTCCCACTCGATGCCGAAGCAATCGGTGGTTCCTTCATTCCAACCACCTCTGCCTAGATTGGTGTTGTACAGGTCCAGCCAGAAGAAACCTGAATCGCCCGTGAACGACATCCAGTAGGGGTGCCTGTCAAAGTACATGGCATTAACGTTTTCCTTCGGGCTGACCGGGAAGTCCAGAATCGGTGAATCCGGCCCACCAAAGAATCCAGGAGTGAAACCAACCGGTCTCAACTCATTTTCTACAAACGGGATTCGCCTATTCATTACATAGGCCTCCTTTCACATCATCTTCAATTACTTGTAAATTCCTCTTCCTGCAATGCAAAACCTCGCAGTATTATAACCCTTTGCGTGTCACCAAACCGTTAACACCCTGAAAAAAGACAGTTTGACTTGTATAGTGCCTGTTTATCTGTCTTCGTTTCGACGCATTGCATTTTCTTCTTGATTATAGAGTCTTGGAGTGCAACAGCGGCTTTGACCTTGTCTAATGGAGTTGTATTTGGTTTTTGTGCTCAGCGTGTGAATCTTTGTGCTGGCACCTGTTTGCTTACTTATGTGTGGGCCTCGTTTGCCAATGACGTTTGAATTGTGGCAACTGATGGGTGGTGAGTATTACTTCCAAGTCGGTTTCATCCAAAACTGCTATACCTAGCTCCAGCGC
>JAIRQI010000136.1 GCA_031256575.1 Coriobacteriales bacterium | reverse complement strand
TTCGGTGGAAAGCCGGGATGCAGGATAACATGACCATACTGGCCGTACTTCTCCATAAAATCCTCGGCTACTGCCATGATTTCGTCATCAGTCATGTCTTCTCTGGCATTGGTAATCATCCCGATAAAGACCTTGTCCCCGATTAAACGGTATAGCAGGTCAAAGTCATTGAGGTTTTCTTGAGGGAACCAGAGGTCAACCCCGGCTTCGGCGAAGGCTGGAGCTATCATGTCGTTTAATCCGCAACTATGCAGCTCAAACCACATATCGTGCTTATGGCAGCTCTCGACAAGGCGGCGTAGATAGGGGACCAGCATTTCCCGAGCCGTGTCTAGTGAGAACTGCGGGCCGTGCTGGGTGCCCCAGTCGTCATTGAACATCAAGACATCAGTGCCATAGTATTTGCGGTAGTAGCCAATCAGCTCGTCGTAGAAGTCGCAGAGTTTGTCAAAGAAGCGATGGACAGCTGGTTTCAGGTCTTCGTCGACATAGGCAATCATCACATTGCCGAAGTCCATCATGGAGATGATGCGTTCGTTTAATCCGGTCATCAGCCAGGTGCGCACCAAGCGGGAGTCTGGCAGGATTTCTTTGTTGGAGTCTGAGCTACCTTGCCAGTCCCAGGATGCCAGGTCAGGGAAGGTCACGTAATCCTCCCAATGGTTAATGTCTGGTATCAAAGGTGCGCCCGGACGGACCATTGAGCCTCCGGTGATAGGGACGAACTCCCAGTAGACTCCGAACATATCGTAGCCACCTTGAAAAGGAACCCCGTCGATGACCTCGCCACCCATAGGTAGCGGGTTGGCATCAAGCACCCAGGCCCGAACTAGATGGTCGGGAATCAAGCGCGGGCTGAAATCGGTCATGTTACCCATAGCCGGTAACCAGACTGGCTTCTCTCCCCGCAGCATCAGCAGGAAATTCTCTTTTTCTGTGATTGGATAATTGCGTTTGGGCTGGGTGATATCTTTACCCCAGCCAGAACGATAGCGGCCTATCTCTTTGAACTCGTCTGCGTATTGCTCAAACATCCTCTACCCCTTTCCAATGAACAAATGGCTTATCTGTTTATCTGTTGTCAAGCTTTCATAACTTCAACCAGCAGTATTCTGGCCCTCAACCAGACTGGTTCTTAGGCATCCACCCTGCTAACTAGCGCTCATTATATCGGTGCCTTAACAGCGGTATTCTTAGCTTGGACAGAAGGAACAATACTTCCACGAGTTTCAAATGCGGATTGTGCAAGCCGTATAATGCATACAGAAAAAGCTGGAATACGGGACTGAGCAGTTAGTACCGAGATAAGCAATACTGAGCAGCTAATACTTATCAGTTAGAATTGAGTGCTCAATCTAGAGCAGTCAATTCTGAGCTGGCAGTGTCATCCAGCCCCATCAACTGCTCGACAGCTCAGCAAGAACGCACTTGGTATCGACCAACAAATGTAAGCAAACAGGGATACCTTGACAGGAAGGTACATGGCTTTTATCCAGTTGATTGATGTTGTAAAAGAATACCGCAGTGGTGACCTGGCAATACGGGCGGCAGATGGCATTGATTTCCAAATCGAGCAAGGTGAGCTGGCAATCGTCGTCGGGCCATCCGGAGCTGGTAAATCTACGGTATTGAATATCCTCGGCGGCATGGATACCGCCGACAGCGGCCAGGTCTGGGTAGGGGATAAGGATGTCGCGACCTTCGACCGCCACCAGTTGACTGCCTACCGCCGTAACGATGTCGGCTTCGTCTTTCAGTTCTACAACCTGATTCCCAATCTGACCGCGCTCGAGAATGTCGAGCTAGCCGCACAAATCTGCTCCGACCACCGCGATGCGGTCGAGACCCTGCAGATGGTCGGTCTGGGTGAGCGCTTGGACAATTTTCCCTCCCAGCTCTCCGGCGGTGAGCAGCAGCGCGTGGCCATCGCCCGGGCCTTGGCCAAGAACCCCTTGATGCTGCTTTGCGATGAGCCCACCGGGGCTTTAGACTACAACACCGGACGGGTCGTCCTAGACCTGCTGCAGCGAGCCAGCCGCGAGCAGAACATCACAGTTGTCATCGTCACCCATAACCTGGCCCTGAAAACCATGGCCAACCGGGTAATCCAGCTGGGCAATGGTAAAGTTCAATCTGTGGAGACAAACCTACACCCAGCCTCCATTGAGACCATCGACTGGTAGGACATGGCCGCTTCCCGAGCAAACAAGACTGTCAGCCATCCCTTTGGAATCAGCGCCTTCAGGCTGGTACTGAACACACTGCCCCGATTCATCTCGATTCTCTTAATCACCATGATTGGAGTCGCCTTCTTCTCGGGGCTGAGAGTCACCGGCAACTATATGCGGGTCAACGCCGACTCCTACCTAAATAGCCAAAACACCATGGATATCCGGGTCGTCTCGACCTATGGTATCGACGACGACGACCTGGCTGCCATCCGCTCGACTAGCGGAGTGGCTGATGTCTATCCGGGTTATAACTACAACCTGCTGGTCAACCTCGGTGATTCCGCAGTCAGCTCGCAGGAACTCTCCATCGACCCCCGCGGCTCGGACGCCATCAACATTCCCTGGCTGGTCTCCGGCCGGATGCCGAAGTGGCAGGGCGAGTGCCTGGTTGAGAAATCCTTTCTCCGGCACAGCCAGAAGTCGCTGGGCGATAGCGTGGTCTTCTTAAGCGGCGATGAAAGCGACTTAAACGACATCTTGGTACGCGATAGCTTCACAATAGTCGGGGTGGTGGAATGCCCGCTTTTCTTAGCCGAAGACCGCGGCTCCAGTGAAATCGGCAATGGTTCCAACAGCTACTTCTTCTTGATACCTGAGTCTAACTTCAAGCTCAGCGTCTACACCGAGATATACATCCGTAGCGAGTCTGTGGCTGCTCAGGACTCGCGCTTTACCGACGAGTACAACCTGGCGGTCACAGAGCAGATTTATCAGCTGGAGAATACCGCTGAGCTGCGCCAGCCACTCCGCTACCAGGCAGTGGTTGACGAGGCCACGAGTGAGCTGGACGATGCTCAGAAGGAAGTCGACGATGGTTATGCGGAGCTGGAAGATGCCCGCTTGGAGCTAGAAGATGCCCGGCGTGAGCTGGACGACGGCTGGCTAGAAATCGCCGATGCCCGGCGTGAGCTGGACGACGGCTGGGTAGAGCTGGCTGATGCCCGGCGTGAGCTGGACGACGGCTGGGCAGAGCTTTATGCCTCGCGGCCACTGTTGGACGACAGTTGGGTTACTTTGAATGATTCACGGGTCAGTATGGATGAGGGCTGGGCTGAGCTGGCCTTATCCCGTCAAGCCCTAGATGACGGATGGGCGGCAGCCGAGCTGGGCTGGCAGGAGATTGAGGACGGGCGAGTACAGCTGGAGCAAAGCGGCCAACTCATCCAGCTGGCCTGGGATGCCTTAGACCTGCTCTTGCAGTACGGCTTACCGCAGTGGTTGTATGACCTGGCAGCAGCACCCTTGCGCGACCTGGAGCAGCAATACCTGGATGGTCTGGCGGAGTGGCAGGTAGGTCTAGACCTCTACAACCAGTCCATCGCTGACCTAGAGGAAGGCGAAGCCCTTTATGCTGAAGGAAAGGCCGAGCTAGAAGGCTATGAGGCCGACTACCAAAGCGGATTGGCAAGCCTGAACCAAGCTGAGATTGATTATCAGAATGGAATTGCCAGGCTAAACCAGGCCGAGATTGACTACTCCGCCGGGTTGGCCAAGCTGGAGCAGGGCGAACTGGATTACCGGGAAGGTCTAGCTGAGCTGGTTGAAGCCGAGCAGGACTATGCCGAAGGCCTGGCCGAGTACCAGACAAAACGTGACGACGCCTTAATCGAGCTGGCTGATGCTCAGATAGAGATTGACGAAGGTTGGGCAGACCTGCGTGCTCTGAAGCAACCGCAATGGTATGTCTTAGGTATCCGCGACAACGCTGGTTTTCGCACCTTCGAGAGCGAGGCGGCTCAATTGGACGCCTTGGCCCTGATTCTGCCGGGCTTCTTCTTTCTGATTGCTGCCCTGGTTTCGATGACTGCCATGACCCGCCTGGTTGATGCTGAACGAACGACCATCGCTACCTTTAAGGCTCTGGGCTACAAAAACACTGCCATCAGCCTGCGCTATCTGCTCTATGCCTTGGTTGCTACCGCCATCGGCTCCGTAGCTGGCATTGCCTTAGGCTTCAGTATTCTGCCACCGATGATTTTTGATGCCTTTCGCACGCTGTTCAACATCCCGCATACCATGCATCCTTTTTCCTATGAATATACCCTCATCTCAGCAGCCGTGGCAATCGTCACAACCGTGCTGCCAGCCATGTTCGTGGTACGCTCCTCGGTGCGAGAGACGCCCTCCCAGGCTATGCGTCCGCTGGCCCCTAAGGCTGGCCGGCGCATCTTCTTAGAGCGGGTCAAGCTGCTCTGGCAGCGCCTCTCCTTCCTGCAGAAAATCACTGCCCGTAACCTCTTCCGGTATAAGAAGCGGCTGCTGATGACGGTCTTCGGAGTGGCAGGCTGTACCGGCTTGATATTCACTGCTCTAGGTCTAAACGACTCGCTGGGCACCTTGACCAGCAAGCAGTTCGGGCAGATATACAAATCTGACGTGACTATCGACTTTCGCCTGGCTGATGATGAGACCTTGGCAGACTTCACCGCTAAGCTTGATAACAGCCCCGACGTCAAAGACTACACACCAATCTACCAACGCTCGATGCGCATCTCTTCTCCCGAGCTGACCAAGGATATCTCGCTGATTGTGGTCTTTGACCCGGACTCCCTGCCAGAGTTTATTCGCCTGGAGGCCCGCCGTACAGGCTGGGACCCGCCGCCCAGCTATACCCTGGACGACAGCGGGGTCATCTTGACCGAGCAGATTGCCCGCCAATTCGGCGTTGATATCGGCGGTAGCATCAATCTGCGCACCCTGGAAGGCGACTCGGCGACATTCACCGTCAGTGGCATTGTGGAGAATTACACCATGCACTACTGCTACATGACACCAGCAGTCTTCGAGAAAGCCTATGACCAGACTCCCGAGCCCAACCGTTTCTTCATCATCTCCCATTCCGGACAAGGAGAACTACCGCAGAGTCTCTTAGAGGACAAGACAGTAGTCTCAGTCATGTATACAACAGTTCTGGCTGGTGAGGTCGATAACCAGCTGGATGTCTTGACATTCGTCGTGGTGATTCTGATTGCCTCCGCTGGAATACTGATTTTCGTGGTGCTATTCTCGCTGACCACCATCAACATCGAAGAGCGGCGGCGCGAACTGGCCTCAATCAAGGTGTTGGGGTTCACTGACCGCGAGTTGGCTTCCTACATCTATCGGGAGAATATCATCTTGACCATAGCCGGAGCCATCGTCGGAATCGGCCTGGGCTTCTTGTTGCAGCGCTATATCATCACCACGCTGGAGATTGATATGTTCATGTTCAGCCGCGACCTGCTCTGGACGAGCTACCTGATTTCGCTGGCCCTGACCTTCTGCTTTGCGGTGGCGGTGAATCTGATAATGTATCGGCCTTTGACCCGAATTGACATGGTGGAGGCTCTAAAAGCCGTAGAATAAATAAAAATCCGCAGAATCGTGTAACGTTTTGGCCTGCTCAATGGATGTCTAGGTGTTGGGAGAAATGCATGGATAGAGAAGAATCGGCAAGCATGAACGAACAGACTGTATTGCAGCCAAGCCAGAAGATTGATATTGAGTCCACAGCAGAACAGCTGAAGACCAGCCAGGTGGTCGACCGTTACCAGGATATGGTCTATGCCATAGCCTTGACCCATACTCGGCATCGTCAGGACGCTGATGACGTCTTTCAAGAGGTCTTCATGGTCTACCACCGCAAACAGCCCAGCTTTGTCTCAGAAGAACGCCGAAAAGCCTGGCTGATTGCTACTACAGTCAACTGCTCGCGTCAATTGACTACATCCAGTTGGTCGCGCAAGGTCGTGCCGCTCTACGACGACCAGAGCGAGCCGCTGGTCAGTAAGGACTTCAGCTTTGCCACAGACGAACAGGATGCCATCTTTCAAGCCATGCGTGGCCTGCCCGACACCTACCGCACGGTCCTGCACCTCTTCTATTTCGAAGATATGCCAATCAGCCAGATTGCTGAGTTACTGGATGTCCAAGCGGGGACAGTACGAGTTCAGTTGACCCGCGGTAGAGCAATGCTCAGACCACTCCTGAAGGGAGACTACTTCGATGAATGACAAGGTATTTGATGAGATGCGCCAGCAGATGTCTCCCGACCCAGAACTGGTGCAAGGTCTAAAAGCTGCCCTCGAAGCAGAGACAACCA
>JAIRQI010000055.1 GCA_031256575.1 Coriobacteriales bacterium | reverse complement strand
CAGGTAGCCTCAGTGACTTTCAACGGAGAGTTCGAACGAACCCCCTTTGTCATGGAAGCCTTAGGCAACTGGATTGAAGCCAATGGTTACCAAATCAGTGGCCCGATGTTCAGTATCTCCCACGTCTCGCCGTCCCAAGACCCCGACCCCAATAACTGGGTGACGGAGTCCTGCTATCAAGTAAGCAAGGGTAACTAGTAGTTGTCGTTTAGGGGGTTGGTGGCTTGGGTGTGTAGGACCTTACACTTGTTGAGGTCAGCCAGCCACCAGCCCCCTGCCTCCCAACCGTCCCCCTGTCACCGCCCCCTGTCACCGATACTCGGTTTGAGTAGCTATGCCACTAGCCCCCAGATACGCCGAAAAACCTCGTTGCCTAGTAACCATCCGTGTTTTGTAAAACGCAAAAACCCGTTCTTCTGCTCTAGTAGCTTTAAATCAATAAGCTGCTGTAAACAATCAAGAGCGTCTGGGAGTTCTTGGCAGGTCTGTTCAACCAGAGCCTCTGGTGCACCTTCAAGCAATCGAAGGCGCAGCATCAAGTCTTCGGCAGCCTGCTCTCGCGGGTCCAGCTCCTCGATAATGCCTTGCTCGGAGTAACGGTAACGGCTGCCTGCTGCCTGATACATGCCAACTGCTCCCCGGCCCAAACCTAGATAGGGCTGGGCTGTCCAGTAGGCCCGGTTATGCCTGGACTGGTACCCTAGGTGAGCATAGGAAGCAATCTCATAATGCTCGTAGCCTTGGCCTTCCAGGTAATCCGCCGCTGCCTCTAGCAGCTCTGCCTGCTCGTCATCACTGGCAATACTTGTCTTGCCTTGGGCGACCGCTTCAAAAAGTTCAGTGTCAGACTCCAAGGTCAGTGGATAAACGCTGATGTGGGGTATCTCTAAGCTCACTGCCCGCTGGAGGTTGGCCAGCAGGCTCTTGACTGTTTGCTCTGGGATACCCGAGATTAAGTCGATGCTGGTGTTCTCGAAGGCTTCAACCAGCGACTTGATTGCCTGGACAGCCTGGGTGCTGTTATGAATACGGCCCAAGGCCACCAGCTCTTGGTCTGAGAAGCTCTGGACACCGAGTGAGATGCGGTTCACCCCGCTGTCTTTCAAGACAGTTATGAACCTGCTGTCTACAGAATCCGGGTTGGCCTCGACTGTGAACTCCAGGACTGGAATATCAATAGCATCAAACAGCCGCTGTAGCCGTTCAGCGCCAATGTAGCTGGGAGTCCCCCCGCCGAGATAGATGGTCTTAATCTCATCAGTCAGACCACGTTGCTTAGCGTCTTGTAATAAAGCAACCAGGCCCTCGATATGGGCATCAATCGTAGGGTCGCCGAAGGCAACAGCCTCTGTATTGAAATCACAATAGGCACACCTCTTAGCACAAAAGGGGATGTGCATATACAACGCTTGGTAGTTCGGTTCTGAGTCAGGTATCTGAAACGTCATCTGTTGAACCGGCCTGACTGAATGTCATCCAGCAGCTGCAGGTAGTCAGCAAGCTGAAGACAATTATTGACCTGCTGACGAATTGCCACAGCACCGGGAATACCTTTGAAATACCAGGCTATATGCTTACGCATCGCAGCCAAACGGTGGGGAAAGAGCTCGCTTAGACCGCAGAGGTGCTCGCGGGCAACAGCTACCCGTTCAGTCAGTGTGATTTGGGGAGTAGCCCCTAGCCCAGCTTTCAGAGCACTAAAAATCCAGGGATTGCCTTGGGCTCCACGAGCTACCATCACTGCATCGGCACCTTCTTCTTGAAGATAGAACCGCACGTCCGCCGGGGTGTAGACATCACCACTGGCAATCACCGGTATACCTACAGCGGCTTTCACCCGACCGATTACCTGGCGGTCGGCTTGGCCGCTGTAAAGCTGTACAGCCCAGCGCCCATGTACTGCGACAGCCGCGACTCCAGCAGCTTCAGCCATCTGGGCAAACTGCGCTGCGGTCTCTTGGCCGGCATCGTAGCCGCGACGGAACTTCACAGTCACCGGCAGGCTGACAGCTTCTACCACTGACCGCAGTATCCGCTCGGCTAAGGCTGGGTCACGCATCAGTGCGGCACCCTCGCCTTTGCCAGCAATCTTCCGGGTCGGGCAACCCATGTTGATGTCAATCAGGGCTAAGTCAGAGCCATAATGCTCCTCCAGCAGTCGGGCTTGCTCAGCCAAAACCTGGGGGTCCTTGCCAAACAGCTGAACAGCCAGGGGCTTCTCCATATCATCAATATATAGCAGCTCGGCAGACCTGGCGCTGCCATAAGCCAAGCCCAGCGCCGAGACCATCTCGCTGTAGCTCAAATCGGCACCAAAGCGGCGGCAGATGCGCCGGAAGACCGGGTCATTGACACCAGCCATCGGAGCCAGCAAGACACTACTCATGAATAACAGTTTGTTGTTCATTCTGATTGACAGTTGACTGCCTGTTATAAGACTACTCGTCAACTTTGAGGATAGCCATGAAGGCTTCTTGCGGTACCTCGATGTTGCCGATGGCTTTCATCCGCTTCTTGCCGGCCTTTTGCTTTTCCAATAGCTTGCGCTTACGCGAGATATCGCCGCCGTAGCACTTGGCGATGACATCTTTACGCAGAGCCTTGATGTTGGTCCGCGACAAGACCCGGTTGCCCACTGCGGCCTGGATGGGCACCTCGAAGAGCTGGCGGGGAATTATCTCTTTGAGCTTTTTGGTCATGGCCTCACCCAAGGCGTAGGCCTTGTCTTTATGGACGATGAATGACAGGGCATCGACCGGCTTTCCTGCCAACAGAATGTCCAGTTTCAGCAGGTCAGCGGCTTGATAGGAGCTGAACTCGTAGTCAAGTGAAGCGTAGCCTTTGGTGCGGCTCTTAAGCTGGTCGAAGTATTCAGTAATCAATTCGGACAAGGGAATCTGGTAGTGCATCTCCACAGTGTTCTCTGACAGGTATTGCATATTCTGAAAGATACCCCGATGGGCTTGAGAAAGCTCCATGACTGCCCCGACATAGTCTGGTGGGATGAGGATTATGGCTTTCAGGTAAGGCTCTTCGATGTGCTCGATTTGCGTGGGGTCGGGCATTTCTTTGGGTGAATGAATGGATAAGACCTCGCCTTTGGTCGTATAGACGTGATATTCCACACTGGGTGCAGTAGCCAAGAGGTCCAGCGTAAACTCCCGCTCCAGGCGCTCTTTGACCACCTCCATATGCAGTAAGCCTAAGAAACCGACCCGAAAACCGAAGCCCAAGGCATGGCTGGTCTCCGGCTCATAGACCAGGGCCGGGTCGTTTAAGGCCAGTTTGTCCAAAGCGTCACGCAGGTCTTCATATTGGTCGCCATCCATCGGAAAGATTCCGGTGTAGACCATCGGCTTAACCTCACGATACCCCGGTAGGGGCTGGTCAGCACCACCGCGCAGATAAGTGACGGTGTCGCCGACTTTGACCTCGGAGGGGTCTTTTAAGCCAGTCACCAGATAGCCGACCTCACCAACTCCCAGGCTCTCGACCGGAGTATTCAAGGGACGGCGCACCCCCACCTCTTCAACCAGGCAGTCGGTTTTACTGGCCAGAAAGCGGATGCGCTGACCAGCGCTGAGTGACCCATCAACGATGCGGATAAGTGCGACTACGCCCCGGTAGGCATCATAATAGCTGTCAAATATCAATGCCCTGAGCGGCGCGTCGGCATCACCGCTGGGTGCCGGAACCCGCTGGACGACCGCTTCAAGCATCTCCCGTACCCCGGCCCCGGTCTTGCCAGAAGCTAGAATGGCATCGTCAGCTGGTATCGCCAGGCCTTCCTCAATCTCCTGACGGG
>JAIRQI010000054.1 GCA_031256575.1 Coriobacteriales bacterium | reverse complement strand
CAGTTTATACAGACGGCTCTCAACTGCTGTTATCGCGAACAATAACCAATACCATGAACAAGCGAGTTTTATCCTTTAGCTTTGTCAATCAATATAGAGCTGGATCAGTTGACCATAATAAACCTGGCTCGCCAGGTAACCCCAGCACTTCTGTAGATGGACCCAAATATGGCCCGAAGACTGGTGACAACCTAGACCTCGCCAACACTCTGGCTCAGCTAATCATCGGAATCCTCTTGACGCTGGGTACCAGCGGTTATCTATTAATCAGCTATCGGAGCTATGTAAAACAAAAATGCGTCGGGTAATGGCTCTCATAACACTGGTTTTGGGGATAAGCCTGATTACTGGCTCCGGGCCGCAGCTGTTACAAGCCAGGCAGGCCTATGTGGAGGCTGATACTGCCTATCAGGATTTACGGGATCAGGTAGTAACCGGCCCGTTACCGATGGAACAAACGTTATCTATTGAGCCGTTAACTATTGAACCGCGAATAGACTTCAATGAGCTTCAGATGGTCAATACGGATGCAGTCGCTTGGCTTTACTGCCCAGATACTGTGATCGACTACCCAATAGTCCAGGCCACAGACTACAGTTATTATCTGTACCGATTGCTGGACCGTTCCTACAACCCCAATGGCACCTTATTCATCGACTATAACAATGCAGCTGATTTCAGCGAGCAGCTGACTGTGGTTTATGGTCACCATATGGCTTCCGGAATGATGTTCGCCAGCCTGGTCGGGTACAAAGAACAGAGTTACTACGACCAACACCCGATTATGTACCTCTATACCCCGACAGCAATCTATCAGGTCGACTTGATCTATGGTTGTCTAATTGGAGTTGGACAGTGGCGGGAGCGGGCTTTCATGTATCAGATTAACCTCCCCGACCTCCTAGCTTTTGCCGCACAAAACAGTACATTTATCAGCAACTCCAGCTACTCAGAGGGTGACCAGGTGATTGCTTTGTCTACCTGCTCGTATGAATTTAACGGTGCCCGCTACGTAGTGATCGGTGTCTTGCATGAAGTCTAACTTTATATTTATGTAGTTTGGTTGACTATTTATGCAGTCTGCAAGTACGTCGCAAACATAGTTTTTCCTAGATGATTATTGTAGGATGTAGTTTGACACGTCCTTTGCGAGTGGTAAAAAGGAGTTTCAGGCATGAAAGATTTCATATCAATCAAGGAATTTTCAGAATTATCGGGCATTGAGACAACAACTCTCAGATATTGGGATGATATCGGGTTATTCTCCCCTATCCAGCGTGATCCGAGAAACAACTACCGCTGCTATTCACCCCAACAGGTCATAGCGGCAAACTTCATCACTGTGATGAGCAGCCTGGATGTCCCGCTAAAGGCAATAGCCAGGGCCGAAAACGATCGCGACCCGGAATCTATCATTAAGCTGATTGAGAACCAAGAAAAAGCTTTGGATCGCGAGATGATCAGGCTGCATGAGTGCTACTCGATAATTCACACCCGGCGTGAGCTGATAAATCAAGGCTTGAAGGTCGATGAGACAGAGATCTCTGAAGTCTGGCTAGAAGCCAGAGAAATCATTCTCGGTCCACCCTGCGAATATCAGGAAGACCATGCCTTCTACGCACCTTTTATACAGTTTTGTCAGCAATCCAAGGATCTCCGCATCAATCCCAGTATGCCTATCGGTGGCTACCATGAAAGCTTCGAGAACTTCATGCAAGCACCAGGTCAGCCAGAGCGATTCTTCTCCCTTGACCCTGCTGGTAACAACCGCTGGAACGCTGGCAAGTATCTGGTTGGCTTCACCCGTGGTTATTATGGTGAATTCTCTGACTTACCTGCTCGTATCCAAGCTTACGTTAAAGAGAACGCTTTGAGCTGTTCTGGCCCAGTCTACTCAATGTACCTGCTGGATGAGATCAGCTACAAAGACCCCAACCAGTACCTGGCCCAAATCTCTGTAGCAGTCAGCAAAGCTTAGAGCCGCTGTTGGTTCAATCCGAACGAGAGCTACTTCTTCGGTCGAAAAGCTTACCCATATCTACTTACTAGCCCCTGGGTTGAAATACTATCCAGGGGCTTATTACTAGCTGCTGCAAGGAATGTATTATGAGGCTTTCAAGCAGCTCTAGAGAATGCTGTCTGGAGGTTTTGGCTACTGAGAAGCATGCAGTCTTGGTTTATTAGCTTTGAGAGGCATGCTATCAAGAGCTACTGGGCTGCAGAAAAACTGCTGTATAACGAACTGTCGAAAATTTGCGACCTTAGCAGCATCTTTTTGGTCAATTGGGTGAGGCTCAGATACGCAATATGCTGCCCTAGTATAATCAATCAACAGTCAGTCACAACAATGGGTAGATCGATCGAGGAGGTTTGTTATGGCGCACTTGACACCAAAGGAAAATCTACTGCGAGCCCTCAACCACCAAATTCCAGAATGGGTACCTTGGGGTTATGAAGGCTTCGCAAATATCGTCGCTCCGGATGGGCTAGGCTTTGATATGTCTGCTCCCCTAGCCGCAGAGTTCACCGACATGTTTGGCGTACCAATGGTCATGGAATGGAATAGCGGACCTATTCCTAAGCCGGATGTCTTCATCTTAGAAGACATCAGCAAATGGCGCGATATCATCAAGCGCCCAGCAGTTCTTGATAATATTGACTGGGAGTTCTGCTCCACACGCGACCTGGCCAAACGTGACCCAGAATTGATCAAGTTCTGCATGGGTACTTTAGGCAATGGCTATTTTATGAATCTGACTTATTTTATGGGATTCACCAATGCCTTGATCGCTTGTGTGGAGGAACCTGAAGAAGTTAAGGCTCTGCTCAACTTTCTTCTAGAGATGAATCTGGAGATCGGCAAAAAGTTGCTCTATTACTACAAGCCGGATGTTATGACTATGGGTGACGATATAGCCCATGAGCTGCGCCCCTTTGTCTCGGAAGCGATGTTTTTGGATATCTTCGAACCGATGTGGCGAGCCAATGTTGCTCTTTTCAAAGAAGCTGGGATACCCGCTCAGCATCATAACTGCGGGGCTTTTGCTCCCTTCGTACCATTTATCGTTGATATGGGCTTCGATGCCTGGGATCCTGCTCAGCCGACATATAATGACCTACCAGCAATCAAAGCTCAGTTTGGAGACAAGCTGCTAATCTGTGGAGGCTTTGAGAACAATGGCTTCGTATCCTGGCCTGATACCACCGAGGAACAGATTCGTGCTGAAGTGCGCAAGTCTATGGATACGCTGGCTCCAGGTGGTGGTTATGCCTTCGGTGGCCGGGTCATGGGAAGCGCCGACGATGAGGTCGCTACCACTCGTAGCGCTTGGATTCGCGATGAGTATGAGTTGAATAAGGATAAGTACTACAAATAGACTGGCTCCCTTTGAGTTAGCAGAGCACCTCGGTAGTGCCCGAAGTACCTCTGAAGTAACTCTTTGAAGTACCTAGGAAGTACCTGAAGCACTTCTGAAGTACCTAAGAAAATACCTGAAGTGCCTCGACTTGATGGTCTATCAGTCGAGGTACTTTTCTTTACATTCGCTTGCTGCCAAGTAGTAAGCTCGCTGCAATGTACAATGGACAAGACAAAGTAGTTAGATGCATTGGGGGATTTAGTGAAGACAGCAATCGTTTATGCCAGCAAACATGGTGCAACAGCCGAGATTGCCCAGCGTCTTGCCCTGAAACTCGGCTCTCAAGCCAGTTTGTTTGATTTAGCTGCTGGCCAGCCTGACTTAAGCGACTACGACACTGTGATTCTTGGTAGTGGCATCTATGCTGGGCGTAAAGTGGCTCAGATGAATGAGTTTCTTGAAACTGTTGATTTATCTAAGAAACGTTTGGGCCTGTTTATCAGCGGTATGCTGCAAGCGACCGACCAACGCCAGGCTGAACTGCAAGCTGCCTACCCAGCCGAACTGATCGACCAAGCTCAAGCCAGTGCCTTCTTGGGGGGACGGGTTGTCATGTCTAAACTTGGTTTTGCTGAGCGTTCGATCATCCGACTGGTCGCTAAGATCAAGTCAGATATAGACACCATCGACAACCAGGCTATTGACGAGTTCGTTGAGCAAATGTCTGAATAAAGCTACAATCGTGTTTGCCTCTGTCGCATACCACCCTGGTAAACCGTACTGTTGCTGACTGGGAGACTAAATGAAAGATATTTTCATCGAAGGACAGACTTTACCGGATGCCTATCATCAAGGAATTGTTCGGCTGCTCTCAGAAGGCCAGCTGGCTGATTGCACAGACTGGAATCTGAAGAATCTACCATCCTACCAGCAGCTGGAAGCTCGGATGACAATTCATATCGAAGAGCCGCTACGGGAACCGCGGATTAGCAAACTAGCCATCTGTGGGCCACGGGAGCTGGAGCAGTACCGTCTGGAGATACTGGATGGTATCTTAGACTTTGCTGTTGATGTGCAAATCGAGCGCGATGGCCGCTTTGAGGCTTTAGAAGACTACACCTATCATCATCGCATGACTAAACCAGAAGACCAGCTGGCTTTTGTAATTGATGAGCTGCAAAGAAACCCGGAGATGTCTTCACGCCGGGCGGTCATCGGCATCCGCGACAATGCTAGAGACAGCCAACTGGCTAATCCAGCTTGCTTGCAAAGCATCCAGTTTCTAGTACGAGATGGCAAGCTGGATATCTGTGTCTTATTTCGTAGCAATGATTTTGCTCAGGCATTCTTTATGAATGCCTTCGCTTTGATTTGCCTGCAAGAACGGCTTGCTGAGCAGCTAGGTGTGCCAGTTGGCACTTATGCTCAGACCTCCAACTCAATGCATGTCTATCAGCAGAATTTCGCAGTATTTGAGGCTTATGCCGAACAGGTCCTCAATAAACCTATTGAGGACCTGACTTATTCATATAGCGGTTTCTTCAAAGACCTGATGGATGCCGAGCGGCCAGATATCCTGGCCAGCTTTGCTCGACAGCGAGCCAACTACGGCTTGCAGTAAAGGTTTTTAGCTCTACTGGTAGTAGAGTTTCGAGCATTTCTCCGCTTCATCAAAGATCCAACCCATGTGTTCTTCTCCCAGCTCATGGGCTAAAGCCATGCCACCGGTATTGAAGATGTAGCCGCCACCTGGGGCATACTTGGCAAAGCTGTCCCTGATAGAGGCCCGGACATCGGCTTCGGCAGCGCCAGCGACATTGATTTTACCTTGCGAGTCATAACCGCCGCTGATAACAAAGCTACGTCCGTACTTAGCCTTGACCTCGGCTAGGTCGTTGAAGATCTGTGCCGGGTTCCAGGCTTTCAGGCCCATCTCCACAAAATCATCCACAAAATAGTCAGCCTTGCCACAGCAGTGCAGCTCAGCAATACAGCCAGCATCGATGATGCATTGGATAATCCGACGCTGGTAGGGCTTGACCATCTCCCGATAAGTAGCTGGTGACATGAAGGGTCCATGGGCAGTAGCTAAATCGTCGCAGGTGCAGACGATGTCGGGTTGGTAGATTTCAATCAGACGAGTAATTATCCGCACCTCGTAATCGGTTAGGAAGCCAATTAGCTCATGCCAGGAATCCTTTTCCTCATCAGTCAGCATGGCTATACTGGCTCCTTCGTGACCCATCATATCGACCATCGCGTTGTATGGGGCTCCTGAAAAAGCAGTACCACCGACCAAGGCCTCCACCGCACGAGTCTCCCGGTCGACATGCTTGGCAGCTTCAATGTCGCGTGACCAATCCATCGCATCGATGCTGGGGAAGGGGTATTTCAGATATTTGCGCCAGTTGTTGATGTCTGGTATCTGAGGCTGACCGGGAATCGGCATCGGGCCGATATTGGTATCCGGTGGAATGACATGCGGTGTTCCGAGAATGGTGTAGATGATTGTTCCTGGTTCCAGCGCGGTTCCTGGCCCACCCGATAGCACTGCCATCGGCATGCACATGGAGAAAGACTGCTCAGCAACCGGTACCCAGTCTGGAATCTCTCCACTGTAGACCTTCAAGACGTTTTCTCTTGGACTAAGATTTTGCATGGTTTCCTCCAATTCATTGTCCCTGCCCGATATAGAGGGTGATAAGCACCAGTGTAGTGGAGAATTCGCTTTGTCTTAGCTCAGATGTGCAGAATGCATTCAAGAACGCCTGGTAGTAGCCAGGCATAGTGCGAGCTGTTACGAGCTGTTAGATAGAGATTTGCTGCTTCAAGCAGTTATCTTATACGGAGGAGCTAAAGCTGATTAGCTCTGTAAGGGAGATACTTTAACTGCCTGTCCTAGACGGGAGAAGCTAAAGCTGCTCAGACCAAGAAGAGGTCGGTGCTCAGATACTTCTCACCGCGATCAGGAAAGATTACGACAATCAAGCCCTCTTGCAGGCGCTCGGCGATGGTTAAGGCAGCAATCATCGCTGCTCCACTGGACATGCCAACGAAGATACCTTCTTCGCTGACTACCCGTCTGGCCATCGCATAGGCTTCCTCAGTGTCAATGAGAATGCTCTCATCAATCTCCCGGATGTCGTAGATCTCCGGTACGATAGCTTCTTCTAAGCTCTTCAGTCCCTGGATGTAGTGCCCTTTGACCGGCTGGGCCTCGATAATCTTAACTTGAGGGTTACGCTCTTTGAGCATCATGCCCACGCCCATCAGGGTTCCGGAAGTTCCTAGTGCCGAGACAAAGTGGGTGATGCGACCGTCGGTCTGCTCCCAAATTTCTTCTGCCGTGGTCTTGTAATGGGCGATTTTGTTGTACTCATTGGAGAACTGGTTGGGGTTGAAGTAGTGATCGGGATCAGCAGCTACCAGCTCCTTGGCTTTGATGATAGCTCCATCGGTCCCCAGCTCGGCTGCCGTCAGGATAATCTCGCTGCCAAAGGCCCTAATCATCTTCTGTCGCTCGACTGATACTGCTGAGCTCATGACTATCTGTACACGATATCCTCGTACCGCAGCAATCATCGCCAAACCGATGCCGGTATTACCTGAGGTTGCCTCAATGATAATCTTATCTTTATTCAAGACCCCTTCAGCCTCGGCCTGTTCGATCATCTTCAAGGCAATTCGGTCTTTGATGCTGCCGGTTGGATTGAAGCCTTCGACCTTGGCCAGCAGCTCGACAGCGGGGTTGGGGTTCATCTTATTGATACGGACCAATGGGGTGTTGCCAATAGTATCTAGGATATCGCTATAAATCATCATGTCTCCAATCTGTTCTGAGGTATTGTAGCTGAAAAAACAGGGCTGCCGATATAGCAGCCCTTAAGTCAATAGTAT
>JAIRQI010000012.1 GCA_031256575.1 Coriobacteriales bacterium | reverse complement strand
TTGGTTCACGACCAGTTTGCCGAAAACGCTCTGCGCGTTCTGGCAGTAGCTTATAAGCATTATGACCAGCTACCAACGGTTTTGGATATCGGTGAGCTAGAAAACGACTTGACCTTCGCCGGATTGGTCGGAATGATTGACCCACCTCGTCCTGAAAGTCATGATGCAGTATTGACTGCCCAGCAGGCTGGCATTCGCACAGTCATGATTACTGGCGACCACGTCAAGACCGCAGCGACAATCGCTGCTGAGATAGGTATTTTGAGCGCTGGGCAGAAGGTCATGACTGGCCTGGAGCTAGCTGAGCTGAGCGACCAACAACTGACTGATAGGGTTCATGAATATTCCGTCTATGCCCGGGTCAGCCCCCAGGACAAGCTGCGCATTGTTCGGGCTTGGCAGAGCTATGACGAAGTGGTGGCGATGACCGGTGATGGGGTGAACGATGCCCCAGCACTGAAAGCAGCTGATGTCGGAGTAGCGATGGGTTCTGGGACTGATGTCTCTAAAAACGCCAGCGATGTGGTGCTGACCGACGATAACTTTGCTTCGATTGTCAGTGCAGTGGGAGAAGGCCGACGCGTCTACGATAATATCCGTAAGGTGGTCAGTTCGCTAGTAGCCTGCAATATGTCGGAGATTTTAGTCATCATGATCGCTGTGCTCTGTGGTTGGGGTACTCCCTTGGTAGCCATCCAGCTGCTCTTCATCAATGTCGTGGCCGATGGTATCCCCGATTTATGCATGTGCCGAGAAGCCATGGAAGCCGATGCCATGCTACGCAAACCTCTGAATAAGAAAGCCAATATCTTCTCCGCTGGCTTAGGTACGCGCATCGCCATTGTTGCTGTTCTCTTCACAATCATCTCACTAGCCGGGTTTTTCATCGGAAGCTTTTTGACATTATCGGAATCGATTGCTCCCTCCCAAGCCGTCGGAAAGACCATGGCCTATGTGATTATCGGCTGGTCTTCGGTAATCAACATCATGAATGTCCGCAGTTTTAGGGAATCACTGTTCAAGATTGGAATCACCTCCAATCGCTTGCTGTTCTATGGAGTCTGTCTTTCGCTGGTCTTGGTTGGCTTGACTGCCATGCTTCCTGGTTTGCGCGAAGTCTTCTACTGTGTGCCGTTGAGCCTCAATCACTGGCTGGTCGCTATTGGGCTCTCACTATCACCGCTGCCAGTCGTCGAGCTGGTCAAGCTAGCCTCACGAAAGCTTCAGAGAAGTTGATGAGCTGTTCTGTGAAGGATTCTCGACTACAAGACGCACAACACACTCATGGCTGCCGCATGTAAGGGTATACAGCATGCTGTCGGCTGTTTATACTTGTGTAATCAACCGGCTGCTTAAGTGGTTGAAGCATAACTGGTCATATGTGCTATAAAGGATTGCTGGCATCCAGCTAACTAGCTGAGGTATCCTGTTGGCTGGTGTCAACAAGACTTTTGCAATTGAACGCACTCAAGTCAAAGAGGGTGAACTGAGGTGGAACCACTACTACAAGTTCAAGGGTTAATAAAAAGCTTCGGCAATACCATCGCTCTGAACAATATCAGCCTGTCTCTGCCAGCCGGACGCATCGTCGGGTTGCTCGGACCTAATGGCAGCGGTAAGACTACCCTGATCAAGATAGTTAGCGGCTTGCTCACTCCGACCCAGGGGCAGGTTCTAATCAAAGGAATGTCTCCCGGTGTTCAAACCAAGCAGCTGGTCAGTTACTTGCCGGACCGGCCGTATTTTTCATCGTGGATGAAGGTCAAAGACTGCGTTGCGCTGTTTGCTGACTTCTATTCAGATTTCAATCGCAGCAAGGCTTCAGAGATGTTGACATCGCTGGGGGTTGACCAAAAGCAGACCTTCCGTACCCTGTCTAAAGGCACCCAGGAAAAGGTTCAATTGTCGATGGTGATGAGCCGAGCAGCAGAGCTTTACCTGCTAGACGAGCCAATTGGTGGAGTAGATCCGGCAACTCGTGATTACATTCTAAACACCATAGTCCGCAATTATAACGAACAGGGTACGGTTATTATCAGTACCCATCTGATCTACGACATCGAACAGGTTCTCGATGATGTGATATTCCTGATGAATGGCTTCGTCGAGCGGGTCTCCAGTGTAGCGGCTATTCATGAACAAACCCAGCAAAGCGTCGACCAAGTGTTCAGGGAGGTATTCAGATGCTAGGTAAGCTCTTGAAACATGAGTTTCGGGCGACTGCCCGGATCTTTGGTTTGATGTATGCCGGACTCTTGGTTCTGGCAGGCATGAACGCTGCTGTCTTGTTCTTTAGCGGGTTGGCTCCAGTGAGTATGGATGCCGTATTTACGTCGGTCCTTTTCGATACCATCTCAAGCTTATTAGTGCTTTCCTACATGCTGATGCTTCTTGCGGTTATCATCCTAAATTTTGTGATAATAGTAGTCCGCTTCTATCGGCTATATGGGGATGAAGGCTATCTTTGGCACACCTTGCCGGTCAGTGTCGACCAGCACCTGATAAGTAAGCTTATCGTCGCCACTATCTGGTCGTCAGCTAGTGCTGCTATTGTATTCATAAGCATTGGCTTGGTTTTTATTGCAGACTGGCCATTCAACGAAATGGGAACTATCACCGAAGCTACTCAGCAGCTCAAAGCCTTTGGCATACCCAATGGGTTCTTGTTGTTTACCGTGTCGACTTACGTCTTCACCGCACTAATAGCTAGGATTCTATCTTATTTCGCACCTATCGCTATCGGCCCGAATCTGACCAAAAGCCGGCTGGGTGGATCAGTGCTGGCTTTCGTCTTGATTAGCATCTGTCGAAGTATTATAGAA
>JAIRQI010000002.1 GCA_031256575.1 Coriobacteriales bacterium | reverse complement strand
GTAAGCTCAGCTTGAGCTTTGACCTAGGCTTTACACTGGTAAATCGTTGTCATATGGTATTGTTCGGCAGCCCCACGGCCACCGCAAAGGAGACCGATGGGCTAAGGTTTGTGAACCGGACCGCAACTTGGAGGTTGGTCGTTCACACAAAAGCCCTTCTCTTCGGTAACAGGTCGGCTTGCGACAGCCTAATCTCTGCACTGCTGGCAAACCAGTGGTTATGATACAGCATTGTGCCTGCTTTTAGCGCTCAAATGCTACAAAGCTGTCTCTTTATGCTCGCCTTTATGCTCGTACAGCTGGCTGACATTTTTGCCTGTATTTTGTTGTTGAGGCTAGCTATTAGGTGATAATTTGCTTTAATCTATAACAAATTGATTGAATTTCATAGAAAATCTGCTATTCTAGCTACATGTTTCTTTGAAAACTGTACAATGTCATTAATAGCCTACTAGCATTCTCAGGCATCTGGTTATAGGGTGGAGCCGGATGACTGGGACTTACTTTCTGAACCGCAAGTTAGTTAGGGAGAGGGAAATGAATATGAGAAGCATTGGTTTCAGAAGTGGTTCATTGGCTCGTCAGCTGAACGGTCAAACTGAACAAGGCAAATCAAATCAGCAAAACTCTAAACACAGCAAAAAATCGAAAAACTTAATCATGCTACTAATGGTGGTGTCCCTGATATTCACTGGAGCGCAGTTCTCGGCATCAGCTTTTGCTGACAAAATACTCGCAACAGATGAAGCTGGGAACAGTCTAGGTGCGACAGGAGGCACATCGGGTCTGTTACCTTTGGCTGACGAAGAAGTACCGGTTGTGGTTAATCACAATTACGATGGTATTGCTACTCCGGTATTGGATTCCGTCAACTCGCTACCAGCAGGTGCTTATGACCTGAGCACTCTGTACCGGACGACGAATGCCGGTGTGGTCTATGTGCCTTATAAGATCACTGTCAATGATCAACAGATGTCCAGGGTCAGGGTCCTACACAGAGACCTTTATGATCAGACTAATGTTTTCAGCGACGAGACTTATCTGATGTATCCTGGCACATATGGGCCGTATACCGCGATGACTATACCTGGCTATACTTATATTGAAATGGCGAGAGACCATGACCAGGTCAGCGGTACGATAGCTTCGGGAGCAGATGTTACAGTTGAGTTCCTCTATACCAATCGAGCCACAGTCTTTGTTGAACACAAATCATACGGTGGTACGGTCTTAAGAGTAGACACTTACACTATTACAAATGGCTCATATGGTCCATATAGTTCAGATATTTTCCCAGGCTACATGCCCGGGGAGTGGGATCCTACCAGTGCTCCTGCTCAAGGAACCATCAACCCGCCAGAGGTTAAGACTGTCATCTACAATTATCCCCAGATGGGTTCTGGCTTCCACATCCCAGGCTATCCCAATGGTTATGCTTCGCTGGCAGTCAATACCTTTACGACTGTCTTGCCATTGAGCTTTGATCTGGACGGTCTGATTCCCTTGGCTACGACTGAGGTAGCGATTGATGATCCGGAGTATACCTTTGAGGTTGGGTATTACTACGAGATCAATATCTATTACCGACCGGTACCCATCGAACGTCAAGATACTCCGATCGAGAAGCCTCCGGTAACCCCACGTACTGGCGATTCATTAGGAATGATTGGTCTGGCTTTGGCCACCTTGACGGTCGGAGCATCAATACTGGTGATTCGCAAAAGACAGCAGTCAGCCCGGTAATTCATAACTTATGCGATGAGACGGGGAGTCACCCAGTCAACCGTCTCATCGCACTCTTCATTTTAGCTGAACTCCTCGCTCTGCCAGCCAGGCAACTATCAGCTCGACCATTAGTGGCACAGCTGCTTGGACTGCCGGAGTCAAGCCGATTTGAAAGCTCTCTGGTGACAGATTCTCGATTTGTACACCTAGGCAGCTGACCTCGGGGTTTACCCCCAATAAAGCTGCCGCATGTAAGACGTCGACAATTTGGATATCGTGTGCGCCATGAAAGACCTGGTGATTGGCCAGGTCTTCTGGCTTAAAACTCATGATGGTCCCTGCTGCTTGCCCGGTGTTATCAAGGGCATCAATGATCAAGACCTGGTCAGCCTGACGTAGATCAGCCAGTATAGCCATTCCCAACACACCTCGATCGAGCACTGTTACCTGCGGTGGTAGACTGTATTGAGCGAGCAGTTGTTCTGCCACCTGCGGCCCGAAGCCTTCGTCTAAGAGCAGGATGTTGCCGATACAGAGAATCAATATCCTTTGGCTTGCTATCACTTAAAGGCTTTCGAGGTCAGAGGTCATTGTCTTATGGATAAATGCGCTTTTGGCTTGCGGTTTTTATGGTGCCCCCGGTAGGATTCGAACCTACGACACCAGGTTTAGGAAACCTGTGCTCTTTCCCCTGAGCTACGAGGGCATTGACTTGAGTCATTTTAGCTGATTACCAGTTAGTTGCGCAGGCAATGGTTTAGTTAACTTAAAGCTCGTCAATCAATCTGCGGTTCAGATTGCGTTTTCCTTTTGAGATATTACTGGACACAGTGCCAGTCTTGACATGCAGGACCTCAGCGATCTGGCGATAACTCAGTGCTCCGAAATAGTGCAGCACCAAGGGTACCCGCTGAGCCTGGGGCAGCTGTTGAATATGATCGAGCAGCTGTTTGTGGGTCTGACTGCGAGCGAAACTGGCTTCTGGCAAGCTGCTGATGTCCTGCTCAACCAGACGATTTATCAATGAGCTGGTGCTTTCTGAATCGAGACCTACCTCACGGGCTTTACGGTTACGGCTACGCTGGTTGTTACGTGAGCAGGTGTTGACGATTATTTTCTCGAGCCAAGCAGTGAAAGCCTCTGGACTTTTTAGTTGGCTGATTGCAGAAAGCATCTGCTCGGTGACCTCTTGGGCGACATCCTCAACCTGATTGCTGTCGTCTAGCCGCAGCGAACAGTTAACCAGAATCATCTTCTGAAAGCGCGCTGCCAGAGCTTCCGTGTCCTGCGATACACCTTGCTGGGCGCCCCGGATCAAGCGTCTTAGCTCTTCGTTGATCATTCTTGCGTCCTAGGTAACAATCATCACAACGTTGATAACCAGCACTAATGCCAGCGCGAAGATGAAAAGCGGATTACTGAAGGCAACGAGAAACGGATGAGGTTTCGGCTCGTCTTGCTGAGCCAGCGGAGGCATGATACCGGTAGGTGACTTGCGAGAGCTCTGTGGAGCAAACTGATAGACCGGTTCTGCTGGCATAGTTGATACTACTGGTGGATAAGCACTTGTCGGTGTTGAAACCACTGCTGGTGGGTAAGGTGCTGCTTGTTCCTCGAGCCCTACAGGTTGGCAAGGTGTTGCCGGTGCAGTGTACCCTATTGGTATTTCATACCCCGCTGGAGGTGTCGAAACCACTGCTGGTGCAGCTGCCGTCATGCCAGTCATCCCCAAGGCATCGCTCCCCAGAGTACCAGGCATCCCCGACACACCGCCAGGTATCCCCGGTGCAGCCCAATCGCTTGCAACTGCAGCCGCAGGAACTGCAGCCTGTCGGGGAATACCTAACAGGTACAACATGCTAGCTGGCCGGCGAGCAGCCAGTTGTGCTTTTATGCGTTGGCTGTTCATAACCAAGATTAAGATTGCACCGATTATCGATACCAAATAAAGCCCGAAGATGAAAAGCGACACAAAGGTTGCGACTGCTTCATCCATGCCTGACAACAAACCCAAAACCACACTGTATAGATTGTTTAGTATGTGCAAGAGTATCGCCCACTTGATCGAGAATCGTTGCGCGACATAAGCCAACAGGATGCCCAACATAAAAGCAAAGCAGCCTTGATAAATGAAGATATGATAGGCACCGAAGATTATTGATGAGAGAATAATCGCAAAATTTACTCCGTAGCGTTCAAGAGAACGCATGATACCAGCCCGAAAAATCACCTCTTCTACAACCGGACCAACCAAGACTATATAAACAGTTCCCAATACTGTGTTCAGCATGCCAATACTGTCAGCATAATCATCTAGCATAGAGAACCCGAAGATTTGTAGAAATAGTTCGATGAGCATACCTCCGATAGAGGTGACGGCTTGTACGGCAAACATTAATACCACGATCATAAACAGATCGCGGATCTTAATCTTCTCATTGAAGTAGGTAATATCCGTAGTTATAAGCTTTTTACCCCTCAACACAAACATCATCAAAGCCCCACCACAGATACCGATGATACTCATCAGCGCTACGAAATTGCCAGAGCTTGCTGTCGCTTCAACCGTTGATATTCCCTGCGTCATACCAACTGCAAACGTAACTATTATCGATGCCACGAATATTAAGGCGAACTGTATGGCATAAAACCCGAGAATAGCCAACACAACAAGCATCACCTGCTTGCCAAGGCTAGCCCGATAGAGCTTAGCGATATCAAGCATCTACATTTCCTCCCTAAACGTCTCTTGGCTTAAACGAGACATTCTACTCGCTACGTAAAGCCTCCACCGGATCTCGCCGCGAAGCTGCTGCTGAAGGTATCAAACCTGCCACAAAAGACAGCAGACAACTGATCCCAATCAGGATGATCGAGGGGGTCAGAGGTAGTTGAGCGATGTTTCGCACTCCCAGGCTGGCCTCCACAATAATGTTCGCGGGTATGCAACCGAGCGCAGTCAGCGCGATACCAATTACTCCCGCTGTCAAGCCGATTAGCAAAGTCTCAGCATTAAAGACATTGCCGATGTCGCGCTTGCTGGCTCCAATCGATCGTAAGATACCGATCTCCTTCTTTCTTTCTAGCACCGAGATATAGGTGACGATGCCGATCATTATACTGGAGACAATCAGCGAAATTGCTACGAAGGCTACCAATACCATGCTAATCATGTCGATGATATCGGTCACCGAACTCATCAGCGCTCCGACATAATCAGTGTAGACAATCACCTTGTCGTCTTGCCCAGAGTCTTCCATGTCCTTGTTATAAGCATCAAGGATGTCTAGCACCGATTGCTTGCAGTCAAAATCCCGTGGATAGATAGAGATACCAGAAGGTACAGCTGGGTCGGCATAACCTAGCAGTTTGAGGTTGCTTTCGTAGGATTTCAACTGGCGTCCGAGCATCGAAAGCATCAGCTGCCCTAGCTCTTCTTGCGTCATATTGAATTGGAAAGCGCTGGCAAATGCGTCACTGTCAAAACCCATTGCTTCTGACAGCACACCGCTCAGCTGGCCCATGGCTTGGGTCATACCGTTGGTCAGCTGCAAGGTCAGAGCTTGCATGAACTGCCACATGAAGGTTTCCATAGCGCTCTGTAGATAGCCGCCAAAACCTGAAGAGAGCTTGGTAATCAGTGGTTCGAGATTGACCTTGACAGCAAAATCAGCAGAGATTCGCGCTGCAATAGTCGGGTCGGACATCCATTCAGAGAAATCTGTGCCAATGTCCTCAATCAGACCTTCCAGAGTAATGCCCTGGGTCGCCATGAAATCGGTGATTACATAGACAACCACATTGATCAATATGTCATCGTCGATAAAACTGTCAATCTGCTCATTGACATTGTTGATTGCCCAGTAGTCAGCCAGCCATCCTGGAAAGGCTAGGAGCATCTGATCGGCATCGACAATGTTTTGATCCGTACAATAGATCATGAACTCCGAAACGATGTCAGCAGTCAAACCACTGAAGCCTTGCATGTCAATCGAAAGCAGTAAGCCAGCGGAGAGAGCCGCGGTGCCTTCAGGTGACTGCAGGTAAGCGGTGAAATCAGCGAGCAGCTGATCCGCTTCGACTCCAATCACATCGCTGCGGTCAGTCAAGTAGTCTCCAAGCACAGTAATAGCAAAATCAGCCAAGCCTGCCAGCGGCAGATCGCTGGCTTCCAAACCGCTGAACATACCGGAGAGGTCAAGTGACGGAAACTCCGGCAAACTGTCAGCCAAAGCACCAGCATCCATCATGCCTGAAAGATCCAGGTCACCAAAAGCATCAGCGTCAAAGCTAAAAGCGCCGCTCAGAGCTTCCTCATCAATCGTCAGCATCTTGCCCATATCAAAATCCGACCCACGGTCGTTATTGGCCTCTTCAAAGGTCTTGCCACTCAAGACGTCGATGCCAGGCCGGGCCAGTTGGTCGCGGACCAGCTTGCTCTCGTTGGACTTCCCCATCAAGTAGGTGTTCAGCTCCGGCGAGTAGTTGATTCCCGGGCTTAAAGCATCCAGCGAGCTGTCATCGCTAGAACAGACGATGCCGACTAAATATAGATGCTCAGAGCGTCCGACCAGATCCTTCAAAAAGGCCTCATCCTCACGATGGTCTACATAGATCTGGTAAGTCGAATCAAAAGTGTAATACTCTGTGGATAAGACCAACCGCAAATCAACATCTAGAATATCTTGGTAATTTATGACCTTTTGAGAGGTGGGGATGTAGACATCATGCTGATTGATAAAGTCATCAATCATCTTGTCCATCTCCGCTGGGTCTTTGAGCCCCAGGGTATACATCACATAGTCACTGGTCATGTTGCCGGTAACCAGCACTAGTACACACTCGTTATAAGCCTCCGGCCATCTGCCGGCTTTGATGTCATACTGGTCTTCGACGAGGGCCATGTTGGTCGGCAAGGGGTTAAAGAGGCTCATATTCATGCCAAGGCTGAAGGCTGAGCTGGTTGAACCCATACTACTGGCAGTCGGATCCATCAGGCTCATCAGTCGACCGGGGTTAGCCTGGTAGACCCCTTTTGAGGTGTCTCCCAAATAAATCTGTGGGGTCAGATCGTAGGAGTATTCAATGGCATTGACATATTCCCAGACCTCATTATTTGCATCATCTAAGAAAACCTTCAAGGATTTCAAGTCGTTGGTTGTCACACTCTGAAAGATACTGGCCAGTAAGTTGATCTCACGCAACTCCCCTTCTCCAGAACTACTGATATGTACCCCTGAATCGCCGGAGCTATCATCTCCCTCATCAGCCTGGGAGCTGCCAGTCATCATCAGAGCGGTCAGATCCATCCCGGTGCGCGTGATTTGCAAGGGGTATTGCGAAAGCGTGCTCTCCTCCACATTTTTGATATAAGCATTGACCCCGTTGGCTAGTGCCAGGATGGCAGCGATGCCAATGATGCCGATAGACCCGGCAAAAGCCGTCATTATAGTGCGGCCTTTTTTAGTCATCAAGTTGGAGAAAGAACGCGAAAGTGATGTAAAGAAGCTCATGGAGGTACGACGGACAGTCTTCGCCAGGTCGCTCAGGTTGATTGAGGGTTGATATGGGTTGCTGTCCGAGACCACCCGGCCGTCGGAGAGGTTGATAGTGCGGTTCGCATAGGTCTCTGCCAGACTTGGATTGTGGGTGACCATGATTACCAGCCGCTGGTCAGCGATGCGTTTCAGCAGCTCCATGATTTGCAGGCTGGTCTTGGAATCCAAGGCTCCGGTAGGTTCGTCAGCCAGCATGATTTCTGGGTCGTTGACCAGCGCTCGGGCAATAGCTACCCGCTGCATCTGGCCGCCCGATAACTGGCTGGGTTTTTTGTTAATGTGCTCGCCCAACCCGACTTCTTCTAAAACCTGTTTGGCCCGCCGTTGCCGTTCAGACTTAGGTACTCCGGACAAGGTCAAAGCCAGCTCAACATTGGCCAGCACAGTTTGATGATTGATTAGGTTGTAGCTTTGAAAGACAAATCCGATGCGGTTGTTGCGGTAGGTGTCCCAGTCACGATCTTTATATTGTTTTGTGGAGACACCATCGATTACCAGCTCCCCGGAGTCGGCCTTGTCCAAACCACCAACGATATTCAATAGCGTGGTTTTGCCGGAACCGGAGGGGCCAAGAATAGCCGCGAACTCGTT
>JAIRQI010000162.1 GCA_031256575.1 Coriobacteriales bacterium | reverse complement strand
TGCGCTGCTGCGGTAGCGACATCTAGCATGGCTACCGAGTTGGTTAAAGGCAAACACATCAGCGAGGCAATCAAGATTACCAACCAAGCGGTCTGCGATGCCCTGGACGGTCTACCAGCAGTCAAGGTGCACTGTTCATTGTTGGCCGAAGAGGCCATTCACGCTGCCCTTTGGGACTATGCCCAGAAGAATGGCGTGGTCATTGAAGGCCTAAAGCCGCCAAAAAGCGACATCCACGAGGGTGATGAGGATGAAGAATACTAAGCCAGCCTGCCTAAACTACCGGCAGAACCCGAGAACAGGGGAGGCTGACCAATGAAGACTTCAAGTAAGGCCCGCTACTCGCTGAGAATGATGATTGATATCGCTCAAAACGAATATGCTGGCCCAGTGCCTCTGGCGGAGGTCGCCCGCCGTCAAGGCATCTCCATTAAATACCTGGAACAGCTGGCTAAGTCGCTGAGCAAGTCCGGTTGCCTGACCAGCGTCCGTGGTGCGCAGGGTGGCTACCGCCTGGCTCGACCAGCCGCCCAAATCAGTTCTGGCGAAGTGATTCGAGCGGCTGAAGGTGAGTTTTTACCGGTTGCTTGTCTGGCTGAGGAGGAGACCGAGTGCCCCCTGCTAGAAAGCTGCACTACCTCCCGTTTCTGGGGTGGGTTGCGCGATGCCATCGACGGATACGTTAACTCGGTCAGCATTGCCGAACTGGCAGAGAGCTAGTGGTAATCCATCTACCAGGTCTTTTAAGGCCACTTGCAGCCTAGCTCTTGACACGCGGTGAGGCTCGAAACACGCTGCTAGGCTCTTCTTTGGGTGATTGATACCACCCCTCGAGCCCTTCTCCACATACGTACTACCGTAAGCTCAAGCGCGCGCAATTCTAGCTTAGCTCCATTCGTTGGTGGCTTTGACCATTGCTACCAGGTTCTCGTACTTGGCGTTGATTGGGGTGTCGCAGCCGGGGCAGATGAACAGTCCCTGGGGGCCAACCTCGTCAATCAGCCGATTCACGTAGTCGGTCACCTGTTGAGGGGTACCGGTAGTCAGGATGGTGGGTGGAACATCTCCCATCAAGGCAGCCTTGGGCAGTAACTTGCGGGTTCGGGACAGGTCGGTCATGCCGTCGGTATTCAACACGAATTTGGCCTCGGGCAGCTCGCCGAAGCGCTCGATATCCCGATCCCAACAGGAGTCCAGGTGCATGGTGGCAACCTTGCCGTGCCTGGCTACCTGTTCGGCTGAAGCTTTCATGTACGGCCAGATTAGCGTCTCCCAGATTTTCGGGCTGACCATAGCCGAAGCGCCACGCCATCCTCCGACCCAGCCGCCGAGCATCATAGGATTATCAAAACTGGATAAGGTCTCTTCGGTCTGTTGCGACCGCTCAGCATAGACGAAATCTGAGACCTCCTGCAGTTTATCTAGAATCTTATAGCAATCCATGAAGAATTTCGGCATCGAGCGCATACCGCAGAGCTGCTCGAAAGGTACTGGTGTAGTTGGCACACCATTGAAGATGGGAATACCCAAGTCTTTAATCATAGCAGTGAACTCGGGGCCTGCTTCAGCAGCAATCTGCAGGTATTTGCTCATGTAGTCTGCATCGACTATCTGTGGCATGACCTTTTGTTGTACAAACTCGTTGTAGCCCATAGCCATAATCTGGTCATAGGCTTCACGACCGAACAGCTCTTCTTCAGCGACCTGCCAGACTGAGTTCTCAGGCAGATCAACACCGGGTATCAAGACTCGTGAATTCCAGAGCATGGTGATAATCAGCACCGCATTCATCGGTCGGGGGGCGCCATTGAACGAGCGCACTGGGCCGGCATCTTCTTGTAGACGGTCAAACATCCGCAAGGCTAAGCGCGCTGCTTCGATTGGGTCGGCTACAGCTTCAGCAACGGTCATGCCTTCGATGACCGCTCCGGGCACTGTACCGGTGTAACATGAGATCGGCTTGTCGTTTTGGCAGGCCAGACCCTTCAAAGCCAGCTCTAGATTCTCGGTAAAGTCCTGTTTCATTGGCAGTTACCTCCTTTGCTTGACCACAGTGATTCTTTGTGACCACAGCACTGCATGTGCCGTAGCGCTGCATTGCGCTACGGCACTACGTTGTGACCACAGCGCTTAACTATAAGCTTTAAACTCTCAACACTTACTTGCTGAATCGCAGCAAAGCCATTACTTACATACTAGATTGACGCAAAGCCGTTTTTCGCCGCGATTGTGTACTTTCGGCAGAACCGATCACGACCGAGAATCATCTCTGTTGCCTTTAGACTCTCTATCAATGCAGTATTAGCTGGGTCACAGATGGCACTATCCATACCAGCGGTCATCGCTATAGTCAGAAAGGTTCGGTTGACCAGTTCACGCTTGGGCAACCCGAAAGAGATATTCGAGAGCCCGCCGGTGATGTGGGCTTCTGGATATATCTCACGAATCGAACGGATACAGGCTAAAGCCTCAAGACCAGCGCTGGTATCGGTGCTCACCGACATTACCAGGGGGTCAACATATAGCCTCTCGTCAGCGATACCTGCTGTTCGGGTAGCTTGAAAGATAGCAGCGATATTCTGAAACCGCTCGGCGTTATCTTTAGGCATACCAGACTGGGACTCGTCCAAGCTGAGGGCAACCACGGGACAGCCGATATCAGCTATTAACGGTAGAAAGCTCTGCAAGCGGCGGGGGTCAGCGTTAATCGAGTTGACCATCGGTAGCTGAGCGACATGTGCCAGTGCAGCCTGCAAGGTCTCCGGGCTGGAGCTGTCGATGGAGACTGGTTTTTCTGAGACCGCCTGAACGATATCGATCAGCCAGAGCATGTCTTCGGCTTCTCGATCGGGGCTGGTGCCGGCATTGACATCGATATAGCTGGCACCAGCAATGGCCTGGCGCTCGACAAGGTCTACGATAAACTGCCGGTTGCGGCTTAAAATGGCCTCTTTGACAGCCGCACGGGTACCATTGATCAGTTCTCCGATAATAATCATTAAGAGTCTAGCTCCATTCGTTGGTAGCTTTCAACATAGCTGCCATGTTCTCATACTTGGCATTGACCGGAGTGTCACAGGCTGGGCAGACAAACAGACCCTCTGGTCCAACCTCGTCGATCAACCGATTCACGTAGTCGGTCACCTGTTGGGGGGTACCGGTAGTTAAGAGCGATGGTGG
>JAIRQI010000004.1 GCA_031256575.1 Coriobacteriales bacterium | reverse complement strand
TGGTCTCACTGAACGGCTTTAACCGGGCCTTGGTGCGAGCAGGGTTAGAGCAAATCAACCGGGCTCCGCGACCCGGTATCCAGGCTCTGGCTGCCCTTGAGACCCGCGACCAGCCACTGACCGCCAGCAGCTTGTCTTTTGGGATGATTCCCCGCTTGAATGCCCCAGGTCGCCTGGGCCAGCCGGAAGTAGCCATTCAGACACTGATTGAGTCAAAACCAGATATCGCCAGCCAACAGGCTGCAAAGCTGCAGGAGCTGAACAACGAACGCCGTCGTCTAGAAGCCGAGCTTTCCAGCGAGGCCATGACCCAGGTCATGGCCAGCTATCAGGCAGGGCAAAAGCTGGTGGTTGTAGCCAGTACGAACTGGCACGAAGGCATCCGCGGCATCATTGCCTCGCGCATTGCCCACCAGCTGGGTGTTCCAGCCATCGTCTTCACTTTGGTTGATGGAGAAGCCCGGGGTTCAGGGCGCAGCGTCGGGGCAGTCAAGCTGTTCAGCGCCCTGAGCGCAGTCAGTGACTTGACCTTGCGTTTTGGCGGGCATGAATCAGCAGTTGGAGTCACTATTCGGCCTCATGACATCGCGCTTTTCAGCGAGCGTTTAGAAGCCGAACTGGCCAAGCAGGCCGAGGAGAGCTTTAATCCACCGACTACAGTAGATGCTCAACTCGATTTGTCCGAGTTAGACTTGCAAGCAATACAGCAGCTATCGTTACTGGAGCCTTTCGGCCATGATAACCCACAACCTTTGTTTGTCAGCCGACCGCTGACCATATCTAGTCAACGGCTGGTCGGAAACCAGGGCCAACACCTGTCCTTCACGGTCAACGATGGTCAGGCCAGCCAATCCGCTATCTGGTTCAACTGTCCCGAGATAGAGGGCCTGACCGAGAATCCTGAGTTACTAGAGCTGGCCTTTGAGCCAACGGTTGCACCTTGGCGAGGGCAGCAGACCTTGCGTCTGAGAGTGACCGCGGCGTTTCAATTGGACCCTGACACTCTTCTTGAGAGGGCTTTTCCAGAGCTAAAAGGCTCGCTTTATCCTGCTCAAGAGCAGGCTCTCGAGCTTTTAGGAGCTGGTCATTCCCCGCTATGTCTAATGCCAACCGGGCGCGGTAAGTCGCTGGTCTTTCAGCTTTATGCTTCTCAGCTGGCTTTGACCAGACAAGCGGTCTCGCTGTTTGTCTATCCTCTGCGGGCACTTATCAACGACCAGCAGCAGCACCTGGTAAACCGCCTGTCAGCCATCGGGCTGAACAGTAGGGTGCTCTGTGGGCTTTCCAGTGCTGAAGAGCGAAACGAGACCTACCAAGCCCTGGCTTCCGGTCAGGTAGCAGTGATTTTGACCACCCCGGAATTCTTGTTGCTGCATGCTCTTCAGATTGCCCAGGCTACCACACTCGGGCATAGCCAGGTTGCCTTCATCGCTATCGACGAAGCCCACCATATCACTGCTGACGGTATAACTCAGCGGCCTGCCTATAACCGTTTGGCGGAGCTACGCAGCTTCTTTCCCACAGCCCAGGTACTGGCTGCTACAGCCACAGCCAATCAAGAGACAGCACTGCAAATAAGCCAAAATCTCGGGCTAGACAGCCTGGTCATCGATACCAGCCGCCGCCCGAATCTCAAACTCAATGACCAGCGTGACGCCCCAGACCGCTTGCTGCAGGTCACCCAGATAGTCGAACAAAAGACCCCTGTTGTGGTCTATGTCTACAGTCGTGACGAAGCCCGCTTCTTAGTGCGTGACCTGCGTAAAGCCCTACCTGAGCAAGCCTTGTCAATCAACTACTACCATGCCGGGCTGCTTTCTGAGCTGCGTCAGACAATTGAGCAGGACTTCAGTAAAGGGGAGAGCAGCTGCCTGGTCTGCACCTCGGCCTTTGGAGAAGGCATTAACATCGCTAACATCCGCCACCTGGTGTTGTACCACCCACCATTCTCTCGTACAGCCTTAAACCAGTTGACTGGCCGGGCTGGGCGGGATGGCTTGCAGTCAACAATCCACCTGCTATTCAACCAGCAGGACATCACCAATAGCCGCAAGCTGCTGAAAGACAGCCTGCCCAGCTACGAAGGCATGGCAGCTCTATACCGCTATCTACGGGCCTTGGCCAAAACGACTGACTCCATCACACTACCCGACCAGACTTTGGCCATTGCCGTCGAGCGACAGGATGCCAAACACCCGCTGAGCGCTAGCCAGATAAATCTGACCTTGCGCATCTTTGCCGAGCTAGGTCTGATTGATATCAGGCAGACTGGCTTGTTGCGGCAGCTTGTAGTGCACGCTGACCAGCAAAAAGTTGAGCTCCAGGCTTCCAGCATCTATCTGGAGGCGTATGATGAGTTAAGCGAGTTCGATGCTTTTTCTGAGTGGTTGATGTCAGCACAAAGCCTTGAACTAGAGCAATTCATCCAAGGACCGATACTACCAATAACAGACTTCAGCACAGGCTCCGCACCTACTAACCCAAGCACCGACCAACCACCGACGGTCTTCTCCACATCAGACACTGACCAAGCTTCCGCCAAACCCACCAGCTAGGAAAGCCTTACATGACCGGTGACCTGACCATCCAGCAATTCGATGCGACCACCTCAGAGGTCTGGGAGCGCCTGCAGGCGCAGGTCTCCAGTTATCTAGAACCCGACGAGCTGGCCTTGATTCAACAGGCCTTCGACTTTGCCAATGCCGCCCATCAGGGTTTGAAACGCAAATCCGGCGAGGCTTTCATCAGCCACCCCGTACAGGTGGCGTTGATTCTTACCGAGTTGAAGATGGATGCCGAGACTATCTGCGCGGCGATTCTGCATGACACTGTCGAGGACGCCGATGTCTCGCTAGATGAGATTGAGGCGAACTTCGGTGCAGGTGTCCGCGAGCTGGTGGACGGCGTGACTAAGATTACCCGTATCGAAGTGGGCTCGCTGTCTCAGCAGCAGGTGGTCAACCTGCGCAAGATGCTGCTGGCGATGTCTAAGGATATCCGGGTCATCGTCATCAAGCTGGCCGACCGGCTGCACAATATGCGCACCTTACAGGCCCTGAGAGAGGACCGCCGCATCTTCAAGGCGCGGGAGGCTTTAGAAATCTATGCGCCTTTGGCCCATCGCTTAGGTATCAACTCCATCAAGTGGGAGCTGGAAGACCTGGCCTTTTTGTACCTGGAGCCGGCCCGCTACCACCAAATCAGCCGGATGGTCGACGAGTCGCACCAGGCCCGCGAGGCCTATATCGAAAAGACCATTAACATCCTCTCCCAAGAAATTGCCAAGCTCGGCATCAATGCCCATATCACCGGACGGCCCAAGCATCTGTGGTCGATTTACCAGAAAATGGCCCAGAAAGGCAAGGATTTCTCCGAGATTTACGACCTCATCGCCGTGCGTATCATTGTTGAGGAGGAAAACGAGTGTTACGCCTGCCTGGGAGCAGTGCACGCGCTTTGGACTCCAGACATCGCCCGCTTCAAGGACTACATCGCTGTGCCCAAGTTGAATGGTTATCAGAGCCTGCATACCACTGTCATCGGGCCGGCTGGTCGCCATTTAGAGATTCAGATTCGCACCAGCGAGATGCACCGGGTCAGCGAGTACGGCATCGCCGCCCACTGGCGCTACAAAGGCAAGGAGTTCGATGCCGACGGCTCGCTCGACCAACAGCTTTGGTGGCTGCGCTCAATGCTTGAATGGACCTCCGACACCGACGACCCGCGAGAGTTCATGGAGGCCCTGCGCCAGGACCTGAACTACACCGAGGTCTTCGTCTTCACCCCCAACGGCGATGTCATCCGCCTACCCAACGGGGCCTCACCGATAGATTTCGCCTATGCCATCCATACCGAAGTCGGCCACCATTGCGTTGGCGCGAAAGTCAACGGCTCGATTGTTCCTTTGACCTACGAGCTGCAAATGGGCGACCGAGTGGAGATACTCACCCAGAAGCAGACCGGCCCCTCGCAGGACTGGCTGAACATCGTCAAGACCTCCTCAGCCCGCGGAAAGATTCGCTCCTACCTGGCCAAACAGGGTAGGGGAGACGACATCCAGCATGGCCGCGACCTGCTGGGTTCCGAGATGCGGCGGCATGGCCTGGGCCTCTCGGCGACCCGTTCCCAGAAAGCCTTGCGTAAGCTGGCAACGGCGATGGTCGACGGCAGTACTGAAGACATGCTGGCCCTCATCGGTTCCGGCAAGCTCTCGCCCCGCCAGGTCGCCAACCGCATGCTGCGCGAGTTGGCCATCGACGAGCCGGGCACCTCGGTCACAGCCACCGACCTCTTGTCAATCGGCCGGGCGACCGGTGCTCCCCAACAAATCCGCGGCTCAGCCCGTCCCCCCGCCAAGCGCTCAGCCAGCGGGGTCATCGTCAAGGGCTTAGACGACGTTTTGGTGCGGCTCGCACATTGCTGTAATCCAGTGCCTGGGGATGAAATCTTAGGCTTCATCACCCGGGGGCGGGGAGTCAGCGTGCATCGTCTGGATTGCCCGAATGCCCAGGCCCTGTCTGCCAGCCCGGAGCGTATCATTCCGGTCAACTGGGCTGGTGACGGCAGTGACAACACCTACAGTGTCGAGGTCTTCGTCGAGGCCGCCGACCGGCTGCGGCTTTATGAGGATGTCACATCGACCCTGGCCTCTTCAGGTGTCAATATGACCAGCGCCAGCATGCAGGTGCATAAAGATGGTTTTGTTGAGATGCGCTACACTTTTGAAGTCAGTGAGATTGAGCATATCAACCGCATCCTGCGCGACCTGCGCGGAGTCGACGGGGTAATCGACGCCCGTCGCCTGCATCCCGGTGAGGTGACCCGTAAGCGCAAGGGCTGAGGTGGCTCGCA
>JAIRQI010000149.1 GCA_031256575.1 Coriobacteriales bacterium | reverse complement strand
CAACCTGGATGCTTCAGGTGTCTTGAACCTGGCTGTCGGGCAGTCCTTTGACTTAGACACCTTCAGGGTCTGGCAGGCTCCGGTGGGCCCGGTCGGTTACAACTTCTATGAACCGGATTATAGCTTTGAACTCTCCGGTAACAGTGTCGCGATGGAGCGTATCGGGTCAGAGGGGCGCCAGCAGCTGCGCATTACCGCGCTGCAGCCGGGAACCAGTGTCATCAAGGTCAGTTATGGGCCAATTGAAGTAGAGAACCAAATCGGTAGTGTGTCTCGCTTCAACGCCATCGACCCCAGTGCTGTTGGGGCAGTGGTCATCCAGGTTGCTGGTAGCGGCGAGATTGTTGTGATGGGTGGTGACGGTGGTGACGGTATCGCTGGTATCGCTGGGTCCGTAGGCGAAGCCAGCGCTGTTATCAGTGCTGCCGGCAGTTCTTTCGCAACTGGGCTTTCAACAGATATCGACCATGACATCTTCTACTTTGACCAAGCTGAAGGCTCGCGTACCTACACCTTTACTCCAGCCAGCGGTACCACTGTACGGGTTCACAACCCACTGAATATCTCAGGATGGGGTACAGGCTGGACGGCCTATACTGCAGCTGTGGATGGCTCTTACACCATCACTCTACAATCTGGACGCAACATCATCGAGCTGAGCCAGGGTGGCAATGTGCAGTATTACTTGTTGCGAGCCAAGGGTGTGGAGGTTGCTGTCATCAACAGCACAAACCCCGGGCAACCCTTTGCGCTGGGCGATGTAGCCTTGATTCAGATTAGGGGTATCGAAGAGGCTATCGAGAAGCTCTGTGGAGTATACAACCCCGGCTACGGTATACCTCAGTATGTCAGCTACACAGACGGTGTCAGCACCGTGAACAGCCAAAACGGGGTGCAGTACCGATCACTGACTACTACCTATTCTGTCAACTATACAGTCACGGACCTCGATGCTGTGCTGTCCGGGCAATACTATATGGGTATGATGGCCTACGAGCAACGGGATGTCGGTTGGCACCGCAGCATTCCTTTGGCCGGCTTGCTGTCTGCTCCGGACGGTTGGGCAATCCCCAAAGGACCCTTCGCCTTCGGATCGCTACCAGAGATACACTTTGCTGAGGCTGGCGAGCCAGAAGACCCGCTGGTACTACAAGCTGCCAAGGATACCAGAGCAGCTTTGATTAATGCTGTGCTCAGTGGTTTGGTGGAGACTGATTACACCCCTCAGAGCTGGACAGCATTGGGTGCTGCTGTCGATGCTGCTTTGACTGCTGTTGAGAATGCAACAACTGTTGTCGAAGTCGAAGCAGTTACGGTACCTGATGCTTTGAGTATCCTGGTGCTTAAGCTTGCTGTCGGTGCTCCGCAGTCTGGTGACCTGAACGGCGACGGAATTGTAGACATAGCTGAAGCCTTGCTAATTGCCCAGGTGGTAGTGGGTGGTGGCATGACGCTGAGTGCCGAGCAGTTCGCAGCGGTAGACATGGACGGTGACGGCCTGTTGACCATGGCTGACATTGTCTTGATGATGCGCCGAGCAGCTGGGCTGCCGTAGGGTATGCGAGCAGCCGGATGCTGTAGAGCTGTTGAGCTATCGCGGGGAGTACCGACCCTTGTAGTTAGCGTCTGGTAAACTGAGCGTACCAAAGACGGCTACTCTTGGCTAATAGCATGAGTTGCCGCTGGCACTAAAGCCAGCGGCAACCCAAGCACTTGGTCTTCTCCACAGTTAGAAATGTATCTGAGAGTGAACAGGCTGAATTGTATGAATAGAACGGAAGCCGACTCGGGCGGTTTGACCTCGCTATACAGGCCAGTCAGGCACCTCTTTATATGCTAAAATCAACTTGGCCAACGAAAGAGGAAAATGTGTCACAAGTCGATACACTATTCAGTTTTTTTATCGCTCACCAAGACCAGCTCGTCAAAGAGCACTACGGTAAGGTGATTATTTTGCATGGCAGCAGTGTGGCGGGTGTCTTTGAAGACTATTTGACTGCGTTTTTGTTTGGCAAGAAGCATTTCAAACCAGGTAGCTTCATCATCCAGAAGTGCCTGGAAGGCGAAGATGCCTATACCGCGACAATTCCGCTTCAGGGAGTCAGTAGTTGTCAATAGAAGCTGGGCCGGCAGACTATCAACCGCACACTATCACCACCCATTTCGATGAACTAGCCAAGGCACTGCTGGTCGGAGCGGACATTTGCGAAGCATATGACCCAAGCGATGCCGAGGCTGACACTCCTGAACACCGCAAGGTCATCGCACTTTGGGACACAGGTGCAACGATTTCGGTGATATCCGAAGAAACTGCTGACCAGCTGGACCTCTTTGCCATCGGCAAGATTTACATCAACCATGCCGACGGACAGATTGAATGCAACACCTATATCGTCAATCTCTACCTAGATAGCCAAATCGAGTTTCCTGGGGTAGTGGTGGCTTGCTCCCATCTTCCTGGCATCGATATGCTAATTGGTATGGATGTCATCACCCAAGGTGATTTCACTATTGCTAATGTCGAGGGCAAGACAGTCTTTTCCTACAGTGTCTAAAATAACGGAATACAAAGTGTGGAGGGTAAAATGGGTTTACTACAACAAGTAATCAAAGATGCCGATGCCAGTTCAGGCGAGGAAGCCTTAGTCAAGGAGAGTCTGAATCTGCTGCTAGAACTTGCAGAGAGCCGGGCAACGATTTTCGAGCAGGCAATCATCAGCGATCTGGCAACCGGTAAGACCATCGATTCCTTGACGGTCCCAGTCACCAGAATCATTAAGAAACGAATCGAGTATCGAGCCATCACCGCCAATACCACGACTGATGTACTGGATAAGGTAACCTCGTCAATCATGGAAATGGTTGGCGATCCCAGTGCTAAACGCATCGTCGATGGCATTGCCGGGGTTGCCAATGAAATCCTCTCGGCAGTTATCGGAGTTGGCGCTGGTCAAGACCGCTCTCAGACCGGCTACGTGGTTGCCCCAATCTTTCCGGCGATTGTTCGCTACGACTTCGCTTTCTGGGCTAGGGGAGTCTCTGTTCAAGCCATCCGTAAGCACACTGAATCTGCCTTGACTTGTGTGGTCTTCGAGTCAGCAGTAGACATCACCAAGCTCACTTTGAACGACTTCCTAGCTATTTACATGTCCGTAATCGGCAAGGCTCTACCAACTAGTGATGAATTGACGGAGAAAATCAAAATGCTCACTGAAGCTCGGGAGCTATACATGATGATTTCCGGGGGTGCAGGGCAGCAATCTCTAAAAGCAACTATCAATGCCTCCAGGGGAGTAGCAGAGGATGAGTTGGGAGCTTCAGACACTTCTGCTGCTGCCGCATTGGGAGTTGCTGGAGTTAGCCCAGGTGCCGCCAATATACAGCTGGTCCAGCCAGCAGAGCCTTCGACAGCTGGCTTGACAGGCTCTAAAGAAGATACGAAAGACAGTGTGCCCACTGTTGATTTATCACATTTCGAGGATTTATCCGAAGACGAGATAACCCTTGCCCTAAATAGTGCAAAAACCAGAATGCTCAGGTTTGAGAGCTAGCTGTTTACTGTCCCCAAGGGTATTTCTAGTTTGCAGCCCAAAAGTCGAGTAAAGTACGATTCTTAGTGTTGGATTCCTGTTTATCTCCCCATTTACGACTATCTTGGAGTGATAAATCGTACTTTGCTCGACTTTTGTACTGCAAACCAGCCAAGTCTCTAGACTGGCATTAAGAATTGCGATATAGGATATAGAGGGACCGTCCCATCTTATGTCTTGATGCGACGCAGCTCCTTGACAGTGGATGGTCGCAATAATAGACTTAGCTAAGGGACTTAGCTAAGGGACTTAGTTCAGTCTGGATACGCCAACTGTGGAGCAGCCAGCAATAGAGCTGTTAACAGTGAAGCTAGCAGCTGCAGAATGGAGAACAATATGAAACAAGTCAACATGCACGAAGCCAAGACACACCTCTCGGCGCTGGTTGAAGAAGCGGTTAATGGTGACCCCTTCATCATTGCCAAGTCTGGAAAGCCGCAGGTGGTTGTGTATCCTTACTCTGCAAATAGCGAACCTCCAAGACGAACAGGATTCATGCCGGACCTGATTGTCCCGGAAGACTTCAACACGATGATGGCTGATGAGATAGCCCAGATGTTTTATGGAGAAGCATATGAGAATCCTTCTTGACACACATGCTCTACTCTGGGCTGCGAACAAAAGCCTTTCTCCCAGTGCGCTGGCGTTATTAGAAGACACTGCCAATGAACTCTACTTCTCTACAGTGAGTATCTGGGAGATTGAACTGAAACGTAGAAGGCTGAATACTGACCCGAAGGCTTTCTATCAGAACCTGCTTCATAACGGGTATCAGGAGCTTAGCTTGACTGCTCGACAGGTGTTGAGCCTTTCTCAGCTGCCAGCATTGCACAGCGACCCGTTTGACCGCATTCTGCTTGCTCAAGCGTTAAGCGAGCAAATCTATCTGCTGACAGATGATGAAGCTTTACAAAGATATAGCGAGTATGTCGATTGCATCATCAACTACTAGCGAGTGTCTGCAAGTCCAAATAGGGGACGAGGTGGGACTAAAACGGTGGCAGGGGAACTGTGACAGGGTGACAAGGTGGGACTAATATGGGGTAGACGGTGCAGGAACAGAACAGAAAAGAACAGAGCAGAACCCTATTAACCTTTTCGACAATCGGCCCGTTTATCCCGCTGGCGGCAGGTGCAACAATCCTTGATTTAGATTTACTCCGAAGTGTCTGATTCTGGCGCAAACAATGCACTTCTGTATGCTAATATTTGGGAATCGTGGTGGATATCAGATTTGCTATTGCCCAATGAATGAGATAGAAGAAATCTGAGATAAACCACTTGACCTATCGTTCGGTAAGAGCGCTTGTGTCACTGAAGCTTCCTTTGTATAACAGGGCAAAGGAAACGAATAGCGGCACGTAAGGCTTTGCTGAATAATGGCAAAGCCTTATTACATATGCTGACCAGAAGAACTGGAGGCAACCAGACGGTTCCTGATAGGAGCCAGTGTTTGGTTATGCCCTCAGTTCTTATTTATTTATTGGAACAGGCATCGATGAGAAGGGATGCAGTATGGGAAAGAGTGGTACTAAAAGAGCAACTAAAAAAGCACGGTTCGACAGTCGCAGCAGAAAGCTGCTGACTACACTACTGGCACTGTTATTGGCGGTCGGTATGTTGCCGCTGACAGCATTAGCCAGCATCCAACCGGCATTTGCCGATGACACGGGCAGCGTCACAATAACTGTGGCTGCTGTCGACAACAACACTAATAAGTTCATTTTCACTCCGACTGAGATTAGCGTGCCTAGTGGTAAAGCCCTTGAGTATGGCTACTCCAACGCTGCTCCGGGCACCATGGTCGGCGGTGTCGACCATGGCTTACCAGCTGACGCTGTCTCACCCTTGGACGCTTTGATTGCCGCCCACGAGCTGCAATACGGTGTCGGCTTCACACCCGGCAGTTATCTTGGCGGCACATCTAGCAACCTGACTAAGATGTTCGGGCTCAGCTCCTATGGCGTCACTTACAGCGTCGATGGCCTGCCACCAGTCGGCACCTTCTCTGATGGTTATGGCATCAACGAGTGGGCCTTAGAAGACGGTGACCTGGTGGTTTTCACCAACGCCTCTGACGAAAACTGGGGCATCGACAGTGCCTCCTTCTTTGTGGAGCAAAGCATTACAACAACAGTAGACCAGCCATTCACACTGACCCTCATCGGCTATGACCCGATGGAGGTGCTGATGCAAAATCCTGGCAACCCGACCGTACCGATAACGCTTAACCCGGTAGTCGGCGCCAGCATCATGCTGGTCGACCCTAGCACCGGCTATCTAAGCTCGGCAGGTGTCTTTACTGACAACCTCGGTCATGCCAGCCTGGTTTTCAACACCCCCGGGGTCTACCACATCTCCGCCATCGGCGAGACCATGAACTACATCTGGGGAGAAGAAGTGACTTGTGGCCTGGCTTACTGCAAGGTCAAAGTGATAGAAGCCGGCAGTATCGAACAACCGCTGCTGAGCGGCTTGACGGTCAGTAACTTGAATGCCGAAGGCTTAAGCTTCGACCCGGCTACCTTCACGTATAACGTCACGACGGCTGCGACCTCTACAGCTTCGGTGGCCTTGACCGCTAGCTTCGACGAGGCCAGCTACTACCTGACAGCCGACAGCCTGGCTACCGGCTTGATACCACTGACTAGCGGAGGAGCCGGGGTCTTCTCCACAAATGTTGGAATCAATACTGTTACCCTGCGCCTGACTGATAAGCAGGATATCTACAACTACAGCGAATACACTGTCAGCATTCTGAGGCCGCGGGTGGCTACCTTGTCCGCCCTGACCTTGGACACTGTCAATCAGCCGGCGATTAACGGTCGCGAGAGTGGGACGCTCTGGAAAGCCGGTTCCAGTGCCAGCGAGCTGGGTACCCGCAGTTTCGCCGCTGCTACTAAGGATTACCGGGCCTTCTACCTGTCCGAGATTACCAGCACCGGTATCTCTAAGGCTACACCGTCGCTGGCTAGCTCCTGGCTGCGTATCAGTGTCAACGGCAGCGTGGTGTTCACCGGTCAGGACTTCGGCAATTGCCCGATTGCTATAGACAGCAACACTACCAGTGTCAAAATCGAGGTCTGCACCGACGCCACCTTCCAGGAGGTGGGAGGCTTCATCGCTGAAGACACCTACAGGGTCTCGGTCGAGCTGATTCCCCTGACTTCCCAGGAGATTGAAGACATCAAGCTGCAATCCTTAGAAGTTACCGGTGGAGAACTGCTG
>JAIRQI010000147.1 GCA_031256575.1 Coriobacteriales bacterium | reverse complement strand
TTTTACCCGGGAGCCAACAAAGATGCCTTGACTGCTATGGTCGCTGAAATCAACACATCAACCAATAAGACTCAGATTCTTGCCGATCCAGCAGTATCTGCAGCTTATCAGACCGCCTATGCAGCTCTGACCAACCTGACAGCTACCCAAGCAGAGGTTGACAGTGCCAGAAGCACATTAGACAAGGCTCTGAACCCCTCTGGGCCTACGACTACATTGGATATCAGTGCGCAAATGGCCGCTACCTTTGCTTATATGGTCAGGACAGTACCTGAACCTGGTTATGGCACCAGTGCTGGAGAGTGGACAGTCCTAACTCTAGCTCGCGGTGGTTTTGCTGTGCCAGAAGGGTATTATCGGGGATACTACGATCGAGTTGTCAATATCGTGGTTAACGGTGATCCAGAGGCTGATTACGACGAATTTATCACCGGCCACGGCATCCTACCAGACTCATACAATAAGAAGACAGAATACTCCCGCTTGATACTGGGACTCTCTTCGCTGGGTATCGATGCTACAGATGTCGGTGGTTATGACCTGACAGCCTGGTTGTCTAGCCGTAGTGCAATAACTCGTCAAGGTATCAATGGCCCAATCTTTGCACTGATTGCCTTAGATACCCGTAACTACGAGATTCCTAGTATCGTCGATACTGCGGAGATGACCGGCTACCTGCCGAACCCTGATAATCAAGCCACCCGGCAGTGGATGATCGATTACATCCTAAACAGAGAAATTAAACGAGGCACTGCTGATGCTGGTGGTTGGGCAATGTCTGGCAATGAGCCTGATCCCGACATCACCGGTATGGCTATCCAAGCTCTAGCCAGGTACAAGGATGACCCTGTTGTAGCAGCAGCTATCGAGCGTGGCTTGACCGCGTTATCGACTCTGCAGCGCAGTGACGGAGGTTTCTATTCCTGGGGTTCAATAAACTCAGAGAGTTGTGCTCAGGTAATCACAGCGCTTTGTGCCCTGGGTATTGACCCGATGAACGACCCGCGCTTTGTTAAGAATGGCAACAGTGCGATGAGTGCCATCATGTCTTTCTATGTCAATGGTGGTGGGTTCTCCCATACTCCTGGTACCGGCTTGGATGGTATGGCAACCGACCAAGGTGGTTATGCCATGGTGGCTTATTGGCGCTACATCAATGAGATGAACAACCTCTATGACATGACCGATGTCGAGCCCTGGTCCGGTGGTGGCGGAGAAGTGACCGAGCCTTCGGATACCTTTGCAATCATCGTCGATGCACCAAACAGCATTTCCGGCATGGTTGGCACCTGCTTCAATGTGATGATCAAGCTGGATGGCTGGCCGGAGTGCGAGGGTGGCGACTGGCAGATGCTGGACGGTCTGGTTAACATTCCTAAAGAGTTCAACGTCACCAATGTCTCCGTCTCATCGTCTTTGAATGGTGCTGAAGAGGTCCAATGGTTCTTAGAAGAAGTAGCTGATAAACCCAACAACAAGCTACGTTTCGTCTATGCCGATTATACCTTGGATGGTTTGGACTTCACAGCGACTAGCTTCAACGCTGACCTCTTGGTGATTGGCTTGGAAGTCAAAGAGACTGTCAACTCCAGCACGACTCCCAGTGTCAGCATCACTGTCGGCGGGGTGACCTTGAAGCAGGCCTCAGACAAGCCAGCCTATGTCTTTGACATCTCTAAAGCCTATGACACAATCGCCTTTGCTGCCAGTGGTGAAATCAGCGTTGCTGCCCGTGAGTTATTCTCAGGTGACGGTATCGACTTGATTTCCAATAGTACCCGGGCCTATGCTGTCTCGATCAGCGGTATCTCAAATGGTATTAAGGTCAGCTACAAAAGCACGGCTTTAATCTACTCACCAGAGATGACCAGCTACAGCGGCATTGCCACCTATATCCTTTTCACCTCGACTGATGAGCTTTATTCTTCGGTCAATAACAAGAATAACTACAGTGTCAGCTCCGGGTCGGCAACGACTGTCAAGTTCGGCGACACTGACGGTAATGGCACTATCAACGCCCAGGATGCGTTAGATGTGGTCTCGGCTTGGCTACGCAAGACCGAAGTCACTGACAACTACCAGATACTGACCATGAATGTGACCTCAGATGCCCGCGTCAATACCTTTGATGCCCTAGCAATCATGGAGGAGTACGTTTCAGATACCCCATTTGTGATTCTCAGTAGGTAGTTAACTCCCGCATTTCTGGGTTGCCTTTCGGGTTCGGGAGCCGCTTGCTTACCAGCGGCTCCCATCCCCCGATTTAGCAAAATCCAGAAAAACGAGCCGCCAGTTCAAAGAGCTGCTACTGCTCGAAGGTAATCGTCCCGGTTGAGATCAGCCAAAGCTACAGCAATTTGATTGCTTCTTAGAAGAACAATTGAGAGAGGATAAATGCACATCAAAGATTTCAGAGATGGTAACAGTGTCACAAGAAGACAGACTGTTACCGAAAGACGGAGGTTTCATCTTGCCCTGGACCGAGGCTTGAAGAAACCTTCGTCTTCCGGCAACAGCTACAAGAGGTTGCGAGCCAGGTTCTCAGATGCAGCTGCTGGTCTATCTGGCAGCCTGAGTTTACTGCAAGAGGGCGCAATCAAAAAAAAGCTCGGTTGTCTCATATTATCCATTCTGGCTTTCTGCCTGGTCTTTGGCACTCCCGCTGCAGCACTCGCTCAGACCAAACACTGGTCTACGGTTGATAAAACAACAGGCTTACTGGCAAGCCTACCAGCTCCTTTGAAAACTACCGACGGCCAAACTGCTGATGAAGGTACAAGCACCACAGCTGTAGACACAGCAACTACTGACGAAGACACAGCAACCACTGACGATAGCCAAGATACCTCTGGCGAAGAAGATTCATCAGTTAACGACCAAGCTACTGAGGCTGGCAACCACGCTAGCTCCAGCTATGACGAAGTTGAGATAGCTGACACCAATGAGTTAACAGAAGGTGATGATCTTAGAACTGAAGGCTCTAGCGGTATCCCAGGTGATATAGCAGGTATCACCATCACCTTTTATGTGCTCTATCTTAGCGGCGAACCTAACTGTGTAGGTGATTCTGAGCACAACAGCGAAACAAGACATAATAGCGAGCTCGGTTACAACAATGACTTCGGTTACTACAATGAACCTGGGTATAGTTATGGGTCTGGCTACGACAACGATTCCGATTTGGTTCCAGCAGATCTCAGTGTTGTGGCTGTACTGGTCTCCGGCTTGGAAAGCGGCCAGTCAATCTCTTATAAAGACAGTAAGTTGTTCTACTCCCCTGAGTTAACCAGTCTTCATGGTCTAGACAGCTATCTGCTATGTACCTCAGTAGAGGAACCAGCGGCAGACATCTCAGCTTCAGCTAACTACCTCATTTATCCTGACGATACCAGCGAGCAGCTGGTCTTTGGTGATACCGATGGTAACGGCATCGTCAATGCCCAAGATGCCTTAGAAGTCACCGCTGTCTGGCTGCGCGGAAAGCCAGTGACATCAAATAGTCAGATTTTGGCTATGAACGTTAATGGTCGAGCAGGCATTGATACCTACGATGTCTTGGCAATCATTGAGCATTACATCTCCGGTACGGAGTTCGAGGTAATGAAAGATCTTGAACAAACAAGCTCTAAGGAGGTAGAGCTTTGTTCCACTGTGAGGCAACCCCTCCTCTAGGTGGAACAAAGCTCTGTCACCTAGTATTTACAGTCAATTCGGTAGCTAGAAAGGTCAAGGAAAGTGATGGGTTCAAGCGAAGAGCATAACAGCGTTAGCAATGCTCAAGACACTGGCGTCACGGCAGTTGATGACACTGCAGGTGAAACTGCCAGCGACGACCCTTACGGGCTTTACAAAAAGCCGAAGTTCTGGGATAGCAAGCGCAACCGCTTTTTGACTTTTGCAGCTGGTTTTCTGCTGATTGTCTTAGCGGTAGCTCTATTCTACCTGCGCGGCCCCTTTGGAGATGCTTCGACTCCTTCTATCACCTTGATGTCTCCCCAGCCGGTCTCAGCGGCTAGCCGGGACGAGATTGTTATCGATGTTGTGCTGTCCGAGCTACCGGAAGGTAATTATCCGGCAGCCAGTCTGTCGGTGGAGTTCGACAGCAGCAAGCTAGAGTTCGTCGGACTCAAGCAGGGTACGATGATGACGCTAGGCAATGTCAGTGCCAATGGTGAGATGCACTACGACATTCCACTCTGGGTAGCTGATATCGCAGCATCTAACCAGCGGGGTGTAGTGAACATCATGTACCTGGATATTTCCGGGGGTAGCCACGCTTATGTAGCCGATGGCTTTGCCAAAGGCCAAAGCGACATTGTGGTGCGCCTGGTTTTTCGATTGCGAGACAGTGCAATTGCCGGTAATCAACTAAATATCACGGTTGCTGATGCCTGCTTTGCCACCATCGGTGGCGCGGAAGATGGCTCCAGTCTGGCTACCTCTATGAAAACCTTGCGGGCTTATCCCGCCATGATAATTGTCAAGGATTGAAAGGGAAACATCATGAAAGGAGTAACGAGCATGAGAAAACTGATCAGCTGGCTGCTGGTGGTCATGATGCTGGGCAGTTGCCTGAGCGGTTGTGGCAGCAGCAGCAGTGGCGCCCAGCGTACAGTGCAGATCCCAGCCAACGGCATCATTGCCAAGTCGGTCTTCGAAGGTATCAGGGACAGTGACGACTTTGGTATCTTCAATGGCAACAACAACGATATCACCTACCAGTGGCTATTCATCGGAAGTTTGATTGAAGAGCCCGAAGACATGAACCTGAAGGTAAATTTCAGTAGCTCCCATAGCAGTACGGTCAAGAGTTACCTGAAAGCAGCCTATGTGCAAGAGTTGAGCTTTGAGACTGAGAACCCCCTGGCTGGCCACCCGACCTTATCCATATATCTAGCTGATATCTGGGACGCGGCATCTGTCGAGTTGTACTCCTTTGACTTGAATAGCAATAAGGCTACCTTGTTGGCAACTGCTGCTTTAGAGAACAGCCCGAACGCTATCATCACCTACATACCGCAAGACTTCAAGGGTCTGTTCTACCTGGTTGGCAAGAGTGAGGCTCCGGGAAACTCCTTAGTCACTGGCTCTGACCAGAGCAACCAGAACACTGGCGGAGATCAGCCGCTGGTCGAGTTGGATGACACCTATACCGGTGCCGGAGCCAGCGGCAGCACTGGCAGTACCGGGGAGAAGGACAAGTACCTGACAGATCCGACACCAGCCGGCCGCCCGGCTCCGGTCGAACCGGAAGATGTGACAGTCAATACTGCTGTGCGCTACACATGTACACTGTCGATTCGCTGTGACACCATTTTGGACAATATGGCTATCTGCGAGCCGAACAAGGTCTCCCAGGTACCAGGTGATGGGGCAATCATGATTACCCGCACCTGTGTCTTCTATGAGGGCGAGAATGTCTTTGATGTGCTGCAGCGGGAGTGCCGCAGCTCGGGCATCCATATGTCCTTCAAGTGGACTCCGATTTACAACTCGGTCTACGTACAGGGCATTCATAATCTCTATGAATTCGATGTAGGTGAGAACTCCGGTTGGATGTACAAGGTCAACGGATGGTTCCCGAATTATGGAGCCAGCCGTTATCACCTGCAGAATGGCGACGTCATTGAGTGGATCTACACTTGTGACCTGGGCCGCGACATCGGTGGCTTCTATGCCATCGGCGACTCCATGGGACGCTGAGCCATAGATGGAAGTATAAGGAGCATCTGTGGATAAGGACACCTTGTCTGGCTATCATCCGACGGTAGCTATGCTGTTCTTTGTCTTGGTCATCGGGTCGACTATGTTCATCCAGCATCCAGTGTTGCTGGCCATGTCGTTTCTCGGTTCTTTGAGCTACTCGATTTACTTGAACGGCCGCAAGGCTATCCGTTTCAATCTGATGTACATGATGCCTCTACTACTGATTGCCATGCTCTTGAACCCGGCTTTCTCACACCAGGGGGTGACCATCCTGACATATCTGCCCAGTGGTAACCCCCTGACCCTGGAATCCATCGTTTACGGGGTTCACGCAGCTTTTATGTTGATTACTGTGATTACCTGGTTCAGTGGTTTCAACAAAGTGATGACCAGTGACAAATTCGTCTACCTGTTCGGGCGCATTATCCCGGCTATGTCTCTGGTGCTGTCAATGGCGCTACGCTTCGTGCCGCGGTTTACTGCGCAGATTAAGATTATTGCCAACGCTCAGCGTTGTGTGGGCCGGGATGTCTCGAATGGCGGTGTGCTGCAGCGGGCCAAACACGGTATCAAGATACTCTCGATGCTGGTCACCTGGTCGCTTGAGAACGCCATCGATACAGCAGACAGCATGAAGAGCCGTGGTTATGGGCTGCCTAAGCGCTCCGCTTTCAGCATCTTTCGCTTTGACAAGCGTGACCGCTGGGCGATGCTCTTTTTACTGATTGCTGGCGGCTTGCTTATCAGCGGCTCACTTACTAGCCAGCTGCTCTTCTGGTATTACCCGGTGCTCACCAGCGCTCCTTTAACCGTATTTCAAGTCATCGTTTTCATCTCTTACCTTGCTTTGAGTTTGATGCCGATGTTACTCAACCTGAAAGTAGATTTAACGTGGAGAACACTGCAAGCGTCCGCATCGAAGGTCTGAACTTCACCTACCCCGAGCGGGAAGCCCCGGCGCTGGCTGACATTGACCTGGCGGTCAAGCCAGGTGAGATGGTGGTGCTCTGTGGCCCCTCGGGCTGTGGCAAGACTACCTTGCTCAGGCAACTAAAACCCAGTCTGGCTCCCTATGGTGCAATCTCCGGTGACATCTTTTTTGAGGGAACACCATTGAAGGGCTTAAGTGACCGTGATGCGGCGATGCGCATCGGCTTTGTCATGCAGAACCCCGACAACCAGATAGTTACCGATAAGGTTTGGCATGAGTTGGCTTTCGGTTTAGAAAGCCTAGGTTATGATACTGCTACAATCCGGCTCAGAGTGGCCGAAATGGCTAGCTTCTTTGGCATCCAGAACTGGTTTTATAATGATGTCAGCGAGCTTTCTGGTGGCCAGAAACAACTCTTGGCTTTGGCTTCAATCATGGCCATGCAACCTTCATTACTGATTCTGGACGAACCTACCTCGCAACTTGACCCGATTGCTGCTTCCGATTTTCTAGCCACCATCGGCAAAATCAACCGTGAGTTGGGAGTGACCGTACTGCTCACCGAACATCGATTAGAAGAGGCTTTTCCTTTAGCTAACCGGGCTGTGGTGATGGATAGTGGCCGGATTATCTGCTCTGGTACTCCGTCCGAAGTGGGGGAGGCCCTGCGCTTGGAACAGCATGGCATGTTCAATGCCATGCCGGTGCCGATGCGGGTCTGGGCAGAGGTCGCAAATAGCTTGGAATGCCCGACTACCGTACGCGATGGGCGAGATTGGTTAACTGCTATAGCCAGCAATGGCCGCTCCCAGGCCATCACTGAATGGAACGACCAGACGGTCAGCAACCAGCAGTTAGCCGGTAATACTGTAGCTGACAAGACAAAGGTTGTCAGCGGGCCTGCCGCAGTCGAGCTGCAAGATGTCTGGTTCAAGTATGAGAAGGAGCTGCCAGACATTGTCAAAGGACTGTCGTTTAAGGCCTACGCGGGAGAGGTGACGACAATCCTCGGTGGCAACGGCACCGGCAAGACCACCACCTTGTCTTTGATTGCCGGGCTTCAGAAACCCTACCGCGGCAAAGTCTTGGTAGAGGGTACCGATATCAATAAAATACCCAACAACCAGCTATTCCAAAACCTTCTGGGTGTCTTGCCGCAAAACCCACAAAGCCTGTTTGTGGCTAAGACTGTTCGCGAGGACCTCTTGGAGATTCTCTCCGAAAGCAAGCTCTCCAAGCCCGAGAAGAACGCCCAAATGATGAACATGGTGACTCTCTGTCGCCTTGAGAACCTGCTGGACTCACACCCCTATGACCTTTCGGGGGGTGAGCAACAGCGAGCAGCTCTGGCTAAGGTCTTACTCTTGAAGCCACGTATCCTGCTTCTAGATGAGCCGACCAAGGGTCTGGACGCTGAGTTCAAGTTGGTCTTTGCCGGCATCTTGCGAAAACTGACCGCAGCTGGGGTAGCAGTTATCATCGTCAGCCATGACCTGGAATTCTGTGCCGAACATGCCGGGCATTGCGCGCTGTTTTTTGACGGGCACATCATTACCGAGAACCCACCGCGGGAGTTTTTCAGCGGCAACAGCTTCTATACATCGGCTGCCAATCGAATGGCTCGCCAGGTGCTGCCTACAGCAGTCACTGCCAACGACATCATCAGCGCCCTCGGCGGCACCCCGCCAGCTTTGCCAGAATTGGAAGACGATGACCTAGAAAGCGGCCACTACAGTCTTGAAGAAGAGCAGCCGAACTTGCTGAAAGCCAAGCCGAAGACAAAGAAAATGACCTGGCCCAGGCTGCTGGTATTAGGTTTGGCTCTGTTGGCTTTTAGCCTGACTGTCTTTCTTACCGCTTTGCACTGGGATGGCTTCTCTGACTTCATCATTGGTGGCCAAGAAGCTATCACTGTTGCCAGCGATCCCGCTCAGGCCTGGTTGTATAGCGGGCTGATGCTAGCCTTAGCCCTAGAGGTAGTGACTGCTATCCTGGCGGTCAATTGGCGGCGTGGCCAGCGAGAATGGCAGGCTGTACAGACCCCGGTCGGTCAACGCAAGCTCTCTAAACGCACCGTCGCTGCTGCAGCGATGATTCTTTTGGCTATACCCCTAACTATCTATTTCGGTATCTTTTATTTAAATGACCGTAGCTACAACATTATTGCCATAATGATTATCACCGAGACCATGCTGCCCTTTATCCTGGTCTTCGAAGGCCGCAAACCACAGGCCCGGGAGCTGGTAATCATTGCCGTGCTCTGTGCCATCGGGGTGGCTGGCCGAACAGCCTTCTTTATGCTGCCTCATTTCAAGCCGGTGGTTGCTGTGGTTATCATCTCGGCCGTAGCCTTTGGCGGCGAAGCTGGCTTTTTAGTTGGCGCAGTGACTGGCTTTGTCAGTAACATGTATTTTGGCCAGGGGCCTTGGACACCCTGGCAGATGTTTGCCTTTGGGTTGATTGGGCTACTGGCCGGCGTGTTGTTCAAGAAGGGGGTGTTGCTGCGTTCCACTACTGCCCTCTGTATCTTTGGCGGTTTAGCAGCATTTGTTATTTATGGCGGCCTGATGAACTCCAGCTTCGTGTTCACCTATAACCCCGACCCCAAACTGCCGATGTTTTTCGCAGCTATTCTCCAGGGTATACCCCTTGATTTGGTGCATGCTTTTGCCACGGTGGTATTTTTAGCTATCGCTGCTCAACCGATGCTGGAAAAACTGGACCGTATCAAGGTCAAGTACGGCTTGGTAGAGAAAACTTGAATTTAGGGGGAGAAGACCTGAGGCTTTCTACTCGGGTCAGGCACCACCGAGCGTGGTGAGTAGTGTTTCATTTTGACAGGGGAGGCCAGATGCGGTTGAGAAATTTCCGCATATGAAATTGCTTGGCATTATCAGTTACCAGTGAACTGAGGAGAATTGATGACTGGACCTGCAAGTACTCGAAGGATTACGGCTCGAAAGGCTCAATTGAAGCATCAAGCTGATTACCATCAGGCTGAGAGGCAGGAACTATGCAAACCTGGTCGGGCTATTTATCATCAGTGCATAGCAGTTTTACTGGCAATACTGCTACTGATACCAGGCTTACTGTTGCTTTCTGCCTGCCAGACCCAGCCAGCCGGCGACACTGGTTTGCCAATCAGAGTTGGCACTCTTGCCTGTGAGGATACTCTGCCCTTCTGGGTAGCTGAACAGAGCGGCTTGTTCAAAGACGCTGGGTTTTCTGTAGAGATCAAGGTCTTCGCGTCCAGCCGAGCCTTATCAACTGCTGTCGCTGCCAACGAGGTAGATTTGGCAGTCTTGGATTCGCTAGCCACCGTCTCGCTTGCTGCCAGCGGCACACCTCTGCAGCTGCTCTGGGTAGCCTTAGGAACAGACGCAAAGCAGGGGCACTTCAGTATCGTAACCAATCCAAGCTCTGGTTATCACTACCTGAGCGATTTACTAGATGTTCCGATAGCAGTAGAACAAGATACCATGGGGGAGTATATTGTGGATTGTGCGGTTACTGCCGCAGAAATGGTTAACGAGGATTTTCAGTTTGAGCCAACTGTTTCTACCGCGGTATGTTATGACCTGCTGTCAACCGGGCAGATAAAAGCTGCAGTGCTACCTGCTCCCTGGGCTTATTACGCTGAGCGTAATGGAATGACCGTAGTTTACGATGACGCCTATGGCGAGAATATCTCCCAGACCCTGATGGTAGCTAATGGTGATTTCATCGACTCACTGGATGCTGAGCAGTTAGCTGCTTTACAGGGAGTCTGGGACGACGCAGTCGATATCTTGAATGCCGCACCAGACGACTACATAGCGCTTTTAGTGCAGAAATCTGGCTTACCACCGATGATTGCGGATGGCTATCAGTTATCAGTCTATCCGCAAGCTGAACGTCCAGAAGGCTGGATTGTCAGTACAGTCTCGGGGTGGATGACTGCTGAGGGCTTGCTCAAAGGAACGGTCAACTACAATCAACAGACCGGGCGCCTAGAGTAAAGTGTTGACGGTGACATGAGTCCCACTTTGCTTCCGGGACAGCCTAGTGGGACTCATGTCAGCGTCTTTTTGCTATTCGCTGACACAATATTTGCACAAATCACGATTACGTCTTCAGCAGAGGATATTGCGTTTTATACGCTCTGAATAATCAAACACCATCAGATAACAGCCATTTGCCAATTCTAGGCTGCTTATACCAGTTTTGACAACAGCATCCGCTATGGTACTATACGACCTGTATAGTGTGACTCGAATGAAAGGAAAAACCTATGGCCGAGTACGCAAACCTTTCCGCTGATGCTGTCAAGCTAGTGGAGAACCTGGAAGCTGAACTTAAAGCCCAGGGAACTAACGCCGTCCTACTCGCTTATGCGAAGTATGCGGACCTCTCACCAGAAGCTGTAAAGATGGTCCAAGACCTGGAAGCTAAACTGAAAGAAGAAGGTAGCGACATCATCCTGATTGCTTACGACAAGTAAACGAGAGCGATGCCGGTACTAAATGAGTACAACAAAAAGTGGAGAGTTTGGCCTCTCCACTTTTTTGAATCTCAAGTATAAACACTCAACAGCTTACAATTGCGGCTTCCTACAGGAAAACCTGGTGTTGCTGCTGCCTCATGCCTCAACCACACCAGCCCAAGGTCTTCTCCACACAAATAACTGTCATTCTGAGTTTGGAACACTGCTAAAGGCTGATTCCAAAGCCTGGAAGAGGCGGTCGTCAAAGACGCTCATGTCAGCCAGGTCATCACTGTCAAAACTGGTCAGGGCGCTTTCTTCAATCTCTCGCAGAGCCAGTTGCAGGGGACGAATCTTGGTGTAACCCTCATCTGTCAGGCTAATCATCGAACTGCGCCGGTCGCGGCTGCTGATTTCCCGGCTTAGATAACCGGCTTCTTCTAAGCCGGCCAATATGCGGGTCAAGGTCTGCGGCGGTACCACCAGGGCTGTCGAGATATCCGAGGGGCGGGCGCCACGGGCATGACGGGAGACGAAATTCAACACCGAGAACTCCGGGTAGGGCAGGTCGGTGCCCTTGCACCAGTTCTGGTAGAGCTGAATCAGCTTCTTGGCAGTTTGCATGTAGCGCCGCAGCAGTGAGACCTGCGGCAGGTCCTCGTTCTCATTGCGCGTCGGCTTGCGGGCGCTCAGGCAATACAGGGTATCTCCCCGGTTCAAGGTATCCAGGTCCTGCACATCGCGGTAACGGCAGTGCGAGAAACCCCGAGCCAACAGTTGCCCGGTGGTCAGTTCATTGCAGTCAAAGACCACAAAAATGCCGTCGTTTTTCAATACCCGCTTGGCTTCTTCAAGTGTTGACCGCACATCTGGCAGATGTGACAGCAGCTCGCAGCAGACCACCGCATCAAAGCTCTGGTCGGCGAAATCCAAGTCGCTGCTATCCATGATGCGAAACTCGATACGTTGGCCAAAAGCTGCAGCGGTCTCATAGGCGCACTGAATCATCACCGGTGAGATATCGATGCCGACCACCTCGTGCCCCAAACGGGACAACATGACAGCCAAGAAGCCTGAGCCGGTACCGATATCCAAGATACGCAAAGGCGGATCTTTGGGGATAATATCGGTTAAGACCTTCTCCCAATAGATTGATTGCTCGGAGCTTAGAGTACTCATCCTGGAGCTTGACAGTAAGTCAGCTACCGAGTTCCAATACTCTGTTGTTTCATTCGAACTCATACAACTCTCCTGAAAAAAACTGGATCAATACCGAACAGTATTATCTTGCCATAACTCTCAGTCCACTGTGCTATTATTACATAACAGTCAGAGTTTTCGCTGACTGGCGTCGGACTTTGACAGCAAAATAGCCTGGCTCCGTTTGTGAGCCGAAAAAGCAGGTGCCGAGGCCCGTCATTTGGCGAGGCTCTCGGTGAAAAGAGAAGTCGGGTGTGATTCCCGCGCGGTCCCGCCGCTGTAAAGTGAAGTCTGCTCATCTAGCCACTGGGAAACTGGGAAGGCTGGGTAGATGTTGAAGCTTAAGCCAGAAGAACTGCCTGCTTTTTGTACCGATTGAATCTACGAGAGATAGAGGAGGTACGGATTATGGATCGTTATCCGTAGCAGCTGCTCCTTAACACTTAGGGAGCTTTTTTAGTTCGGTGTTCAAGCAGGACAGGAGGGAACTGGCCCCGAACCAGTCGTTATCGTTGAATTCGGAGGAATACTTATGAGATTCAAGCACGTTAATCCCAAGCGTGTTGAAGAAGTCCGACCTGACAAAGAGGTCAGGTCAAGAACCTGGGGTGTGTTAAAGGGTTTGAGCCGTCGAGAGCGGTCGGTCTTTTGGTCCTCGGTGATGGTTGCTTTATTCTTGGCTCTACCGCTGCAAGCCAGCGCCATGCATATCATGGAAGGCTACTTGCCACTGGTTCATTGCATAATCTGGGGAGCGGTTTGCATCCCGTTTCTGGTGCTGGGCGTGATTCGTCTACGTAAGATTGTTCAGGAAGACCGTCGTCAATTGATTCTTCTAGCGATGTCCGGGGCCTTCATCTTTGTCATCTCCTCACTGAAGATACCTTCAGTGACCGGTAGCTGCAGCCACATGACAGGCACGGGTTTATCCACAGTATTATTTGGGGTATCAGCTACCTCGATACTGGGCATTATCGTGCTGATTTTTCAGGCTATTCTGCTGGCCCATGGCGGGTTGACCTCACTCGGGGCGAACACCTTCAGCATGGCTATTGCTGGGCCCTTGTTTACCTTGCTACTGTTCACGATTGGCAAGAAACTGAAGGTCAACAAGCTGGTCAACGTGGGTATTGCTGTTTCGTTGGGCGACCTGTTCACCTATTGCGTGACCAGTTTACAGTTGGCTTTGGCTTACCCCAGCGAAGTCGGCGGGGTGTTAGCCAGTGCCTTGAAATTTCTCAGCGTGTTTGCTCCAACCCAGATTCCCTTGACCATTGTCGAAGGTATCTTGACCGTGCTCGTAGTAATTGGCCTGGAGAGCTTTGCCAAGCAGGAACTGGCGAATACTTCATATGCGGAGGTGAACTAACATGGCGAAGAACGAGAACGCCCCCAAGAGCCGCCGCACTCTGGTCATTGTGATGATCGTCTTGGCGGTCATCATTATGTTGTTCCCATTATTCTTTTTACCTGGAGCGGAGTTCGGTGGTAGTGATGACGCCGGTAGCGATATGGTCGTTGAGGTCACTGGGCAGGAGTACGAGCCTTGGTTCGAACCGGTTTTAGAGACCTTGATAGGTGGGGAGTTGCCGGGCGAGATTGAGAGCCTCTTCTTCTGCATCCAGACTGGCATTGGCGTTGGCATTATTGCTTATTCCTTCGGCTA
>JAIRQI010000138.1 GCA_031256575.1 Coriobacteriales bacterium | reverse complement strand
AATAATCATATCGTTAAATGAGCCGTCCGGTGGGATGATGGGGTAGACACTGGCTTCGCGGTCGATTTGGCAATCGACTAAGACTGGCCCTGAGCAGGCGAAAGCAGCATCGAGGGCCGCTTCTAACTGGCTGAGGTTTGTCGCTTTGAAGCCCCGGCCTCCGAGCGCCTCGGCTAGTTTGACATAATCGGTTGGTCGGTCCAAGGTCGTCTCTGAGTAGCGTGCACCATAAAAGAGGGTCTGCCATTGCCGGACCATGCCCAGCACCGAATTATTCAGGATTACTACCACAATCGGCAGCTGATACCGCACTGCTGTGGCGAACTCGTTCATGTTCATATGAAAACTGCCATCGCTGGTGAACAACAAGGTGCGGGCCTTATTGCGAGCGATTGAGGCTCCATTGGCTGCTCCCAGGCCAAAACCCATCGTACCCAAACCACCGGATGTGAGAAAGCTGCGAGGCTGCTTGAACTTGTAGAACTGAGCCACCCACATCTGATGCTGGCCGACATCTGTGGCAACGACCAGGTCATCTGTGCCACGGTCTTGAACCGCATTGATTACCAGACGAGGGCTCAAGCCACCGTTTTTGGCATAACCATTCGCAATTGAGGCCTGCTGCATGGCTTCCCGAAATTCGCCTGCGCGGGAGAGCCAGTCTGAGCGCTGGCGTTGTTCGCTCAGCTCGATTAGCGCTGGTAGAACATCACGCAGGTCACCAATTACACTGAGGTCTGCTGAGACATTCTTGTCGATTTCAGCATCGTCCACATCGATGTGCAGGATTCTGGTCTGCTGCTGAAAGTGGGCGGTATTTCCGGTCGCCCGGTCAGAAAAACGCACACCGATGCCGATAATCAAGTCGGCTTCGGCTTGCATCTGGGTGGCTTCAGGCAAACCATGCATACCCGTCATGCCGAGAAATAGCGGGTGGTCAGAGCTTAATGCGGATAAGCCCATCAGTGACAAGCCCACCGGAGCGTCCAGCTTTTCAGCCAGCTGACGGAGCAGGTCGCTTGTATTAGATAACACCACTCCACCGCCAGCATAGATGAAAGGCCTCTTTGAGTTGTTGATTAGGTCTGCAGCGGCTTGCAGGTCAATCGGATTGACTGGTTTTCGTGGCAGCTCGGGTAAGGGATGGCCACCCCTAAACTCCGTTTCAGCAATCTGGATATCTTTCGGAATATCGACGATTACTGGGCCGGGACGACCACTGCTGGCTATCCGGAAGGCTTCGGCCAAGGTCTTCTCCAGATTATCTATATCTTTGACAAGAAAACCGTGCTTGGTGATGGGCATGGTCACACCGGTGATGTCCACTTCCTGAAAGCTGTCCTTGCCCATCAACGAGGTTGGCACGTTGCCGGTGATGGCGACCAGGGGGCTAGAGTCGAGGTAGGCAGTGGCGATTCCGGTGACCAGGTTGGTGGCTCCCGGTCCGCTGGTAGCCAGGGCGACGCCGACCCGGCCACTGGCGCGGGCGTAACCGTCGGCGGCGTGGGCTGCTGCCTGTTCGTGGCAGGTCAAGCGGTGGGTGATGCGGTCTCGGCGGCTGGCCAGCTCGTCGTAGAGGTTCAGCACCGAGCCCCCGGGAATGCCGAAGACGTCGTGTACGCCATGGGCAATTAGGGTCTCGATGGTGATTGCCGCTCCGTTGAGTTTCATGTTGGTCTCCTTGTTGGGTGGTGCGTGGGGTGCGAGGTGAGGGATGCGGGTGGGGCGAGGGGTGCGGGTGGTGAGTGGGTGGGGCGAGGGGTGCTGCGGGATGCGGGATGCGGGTGGAGCGGGGTGGAGCTGGGGGGTGATGCGTCGTTGCAGGGTGGTGCGGGTGGTGCGGGGCGGTGCGGGTGGGGCGAGGTGGGCGGGGGTGGCACGGGGCGCTGCCAGACACAAAAAGACCCGGTCAGCGATTCTGGGCTGCCGGGTTTCGACTTCTCAAAGACAGGTTGCTATCTTGCGCTCAGCCTGTCAGGCAGCCACCGGCAGCACTGGCTACTACGCCAGTGACACTTACTACTACGATGGCAACTACTGAGAAGCGCAAAATCTACCTTTCAGACGATTGTGCATTTATACCGTTTTACATCGAGGTTTGTCAAGAGAGCATGCGAGAACGATGGCGTGGCTAAAAGAATGGCAATCATGATTATAAAAGCAAATCGCAACAACAACCGAAACACTCCAGGCCAACCGCTACGTATAGTAGTTAGTCTGGGATAGGATTCCTAGGCTCGACGACAGCTCAGCCAGCATACCAATAATTGATGCGAACGCTTGCGTTCACCGAGCAGCGCGGCTGTTCATCAACCGCACGTCCATTAGTGAGGGTAGCACCTGAACTATCTTGACTAATCAAACTAGTCAAGATATCATTGGCGAAGGAAGACAGGAGGTTTCTGATGCCTACATATCCAATCGCCGAAGTGAAAAGTCAGCTATCGATGATTATCAAGCAGGTTGAGGAGGGCCACACTGTACTCATCACCAGAGGAGTCCGCAAGGAGGAAGTAGCTGCAATTGTACCGATTGCAGAATGGCGAAATAGCACTAAACAAAAGCGCCAACTAGGCAGCTTATCAGGAAAGATGAAGGTCAGTTTCGCTGATGATTGGTACATCAGCGACGAAGAATTGCTTGGCAACGATGTCTAAGTATCTAGTCGATACCCACATTTTGCTGTGGGCTTTTTGCGACCCGCAGAAAATTTCCAAGCAAATCCAAGAAGTCTTGACAAATGGCGAAAACGATATTTACTATAGCCCCATTAACCTTTGGGAAATCGCAATCAAGTACCAACTGAAAAAATTGAACATCGGTGGACTAAAGCCAGAAGAGTTCTACAAAGAGGTAAAAGCGAGCTTTTTTCAGTGCCTACCTTTGGATGAATCGAACATAATAACCAGCTATCAGCTACCTATGTATCACAAAGACCCTTTTGACCGTGCTCTTGTATGGGAAGCCATTCAAAAAAGTCTCGTACTATTAAGTACCGACAGCTTCAGTGATAGTTACATAAACGATGGCTTGATGGTGATTCATTGAGTGGAGAAGACCGACTGATGATTGCTGAAGGATATCTGAGCTCTGATAGCTTGCCGCTGGAAAGCAGCTTTCAGCTCAGCGGCCCTGACGAGAGCGGTGCTATTAAAGCTAACTTTTTTGCCTTTAATACTGTCATCACGATGCAAGCATATGGAATACCGGAGCTTTGCCAAGCAGCGCTCACAGGCGCTCGCGATGAATGCCGTCGTTTCGAGCGTTTATTCTCCCGGACCTTGCCACATTCTGAGATTACACAGATTAACCAGGCAAAAGGCGCGTTTGTCGAGATATCTAAAGATACCTACCTGCTCCTTGAAGCAGCCAGGTACTATTGTGCAGAGAGTCGGGGGCTCTTTGACATAACCATCGGTTCAGCAACCCGGCTCTGGGATTTCAACAAGCAGATAATCCCCGATGCCCAGATGCTTCAAGAAGCCTTAAAGCATGTCAACTACCAGGCCTTACAACTACACGCAGAGTTGGAGCAAGAAAGCACAACCACCGAATCACACGTAAGCAGCAACACTACCAGCAAATTCTACGCGCAGCTGACCGACCCGGACGCAGCCATCGATGCCGGCGGCATCGCCAAAGGCTACATTGCCGACTGCCTGACCGAAACCGTACTGTCTCACGGAATCACTAACTTCCTGATTAACCTGGGTGGCAACACAGTAGTGCGAGGAACAAAACCAAACGGAGCCAGCTGGCGGGTTGGCATCCAAAACCCCCTCCAGAAAGAGAGCATCGTCGGAGCGGTGGACATCACAGATGTCTCGCTGGTCACCAGCGGAATCTATGAGCGCTGCTTTGAACAGGGTGGCGCCTTCTACCACCATATCCTAAGTCCGCAAAGCGGGTTTCCGGTGCAGACCGATGCAGCCGGCGTGACAGTCATCGCCAAACGTTCAATCGACGCCGAGGGCTTCTCCACAACACTATTAGCTATGGGGATAAAAGCCGGTATCGAGTTTGCCCGCAGCCGCTCCGAGATTATCAATGC
>JAIRQI010000086.1 GCA_031256575.1 Coriobacteriales bacterium | reverse complement strand
ATCTCTATGAGCTAGCCAGTGAAATCACTTTGACCTTGCAGCCGATTTTCGTCGCCCGGCAGATGAATCTGATTTGTCGCATTCCTACCTATAACTGCGTAGTGATGGCTGACCGAGAGTTATTACAGTCCCTTATCCTGAATCTGGTGGACAATGCCATGAAGGCCTCCACCGAAGGAGCCACCATCACCATCGCTGCCCGCGAACTGCTGCGTGAGCAGCAAGACGGCTCGCAATCGGCACCGGAACGGCGCATCGTGGTCGGGGTCATCGATGACGGTATCGGTATTCCAGCCGACCAGATTCCCTTGTTGACCGAGCCCTTCTTCATGCTGGACAAGGCTCGCACTCGTCGCCATGGAGGCGCCGGATTAGGCCTGGCCCTCTGTACCGAGATTGCCCGGGCCCATGGCTCGGAGCTGTACATCGAAAGTGAGATTGGGGTCGGCACTACGGTCAGCTGCGACTTCGCTGCCGCCTATGCCCACACTCGGGAGACACCCAGCGATGCCAACCTGGTAATCGTGGCAGGCGGCGAGGGCTCGCGCTTTACCGCTGTGGATGAGGTGATGTGGCATCCTGGCAAAAACGCCAGCTCCGAAAGCGCTGCGACTGACGACAACGATGAGCCTGACGACTACGCTGAGCCTGACGACAACGTAGCGCCTGGGGATGAGGACATTGGTGATGCCCAATGAAAAAGGATTTCAGCAATTACATCACCCTGCTCCTGACCTCGCTAATCATTGCCGCTGGCATAATCTTACCGTCATTGATTTATCCCCTGCTTGACCCCTTCCTTGGTCAGACCAGCCAGCTTGAAGTACCAGCTGACAGTGAGTCCAGCCATGTTTTGGATGAACTCTTCCCGCTCTACCCCTGGAATGTCTATGACATCCGGGATACCGCCCCCCTGACCTATGGTGATCGGCAGTTCCTACAGGAACGTGGAGTGCCCGACTACCTGCTGACCATGCTGACAATCCGCAATATGCCCATCGATGAAAACACATACTACGAGCATATCCTCTCCAGCTTCACCTACCTGATACCGCTCAATGAGATGTACCCGCCCTGCTATGTGCTGGTTGGCTGCGATATCGACCAAGACGGCCGCCCCGACATCCAGTGCGCGGTCGATCTGGAAGGTGACATCATCGATTTTCAGATACTGAACCCGCAGTGGGCCGTTATCGACCTCAACTATCTGATGCAGCCGGAAGACGAGACAAAGCCTGATGACACGCAGAGCGACGGAGGTGCTTTGGGCTCAGAAGCCATCGATACTGGTGAGGGTACCAGCGCAGATGTAACAGCTGGTAGCGATGGCACTGCTACTACCGAGCCGTCGACACCAGCCACTAATGAACCAACAGCGCCAATCACTGATCCCAATAATCAGACTGGGGATAAACCCGCTGAGCTTGAACCTGATGATGATACGGGTCTTAACGATGATTCCACACCGATTCAACTGCCGCCTATCACAGGCTCCCAGATTGATCTGCAACCTGCTGAAGAAGACCTGGCCATCTGGACCTTCACCTTTGCCACAACCATGGAAGCCAACCGCATTTCTCAAGGTTTTCTGGCCAGGAGCTTCAGTCAGATAGACCTTTACTACTGTTCACGCTATACCTACTCTTTCCAGACCTATCTAGTCGCAAAAAGCGGGCAAGTACCCGAGCAGGATAATCTGGTCTATGTCAATCCCTTGCGCATGAACCCGCAGAGTTATTCGGATGTCAACAACATCCTGATTGTCTATGACTTGCGGGCGAGTACCCGAATCATCCTATATGTTGACGCTCGAACTGGTAACTGCTTGGGCTTCAATATCCAGAAGCTTTAAGCTTCTAAACCACAAAACCTTGTGGTTTGGCTATCACTGCAGCTAGAGTAGGCGATTTAGCTGTTAATACATCGTTGGGTAGTTATTACAAATTCCTGACATCTGTCTTACTGTGTCTTGTTTTCATCTGCGTAGGATAGATATTGTCCGAAAAGGAGACCCATGTTGATTCTTTTCGAAGAGATCGGATAGGAAGGTAGCGTGTCCCCCTGGGTTGGTTCTTCCTCCTTGTAATTCATCCCATCGTCCTTTCTTTCCACTGCCTTCCTCCTCCGACCTCGCCCTCTCTCTCACCGCCGACCTTTTCCAGCCACAAAGACTCGGCAAACCAAACCCCGCATCCTCTCGGCAGGTGGCGGGGTTTCTTTTTTTACATTTCGGGTTATAAGACAAAAAGTGTGTCTGAAATTTTGAGTTTTTGCTGGTAAACCCTTACAAATCGTCTCAAAAAGTTGGATAGTTCTAACTTTTTGTCCTATAACCCACCTGTTTGCTCGTATGCTCTCGGCAGGTGGCGAGGTTTTGAAATTTCCTAGTTTTTTATAGAAGGCTATGTTTACCTGTATTCACCAGGCAGGTGGTTTATCAACAGCTGCCGAGCAAACTGTGAGGTTTTATCCACATAAAGAACAAAGTGGTGGGGTTTGGTTGCTTACCACCAGATTCCATAGAGAATCCCTCGAAGTAGGCCGAGTAGGGCAATGTGCGCCGGATAATAGGCGTAAAAGAAGAATTTCAGGGGCCGTCCGCGTTCGCCATTGTAGTTCATGAGCAGGGGAATCGTTGCACTAGCAGCAACGAAACAATAGACAACATTGGGTAGCAGGTCAGTCCAATACAGTGACCAGGGATAATTGGGCAGTATGTTGATAAGGTTGCTCAAGCCCCACACCCAGACCAGGATGATTGGTAAGACAGTCTGCCATTTCTGGTCGCGTCCGCGGTGATAGAGCAGAATCATTGGTACGCCAATGTAGCTCCAATCACACCAATGGGTGGCGATGATGGCCGATATCAACAGGGCCCAGAAAACCAGCCGGTTCTTCAAGTGGTCATCAGCCCAGATGACTCCCAGCCCCAATAGCAAGGTGAAGAGCACATTCAGCTTGTCCCCTAAGACCCAGATGAAGGGTAGTAGCGAGACTAACGCAAAGATGGCCAGGCGCATAGCGTAGCGCCGCACGTCCCGGGTGTGCTGATAACCGATGACCAGCAAATAGGCCATAATTGGGAAGGTCAAGCCACCTGCTCCGATTAAGATGGTCTTTGCTAGAGGAGGCAGGTAGGCATAGAAGGTGTGACCAGCATGGTTAGCGGTCATGCCCACGATGGCTATGATTTTCAGAACGAAGGAGTCTATCTTGGACTGGCTTTGTTGCATGTTTGTACTATACCTGAAGCACAGCCAGTTATACTGTTTAGCATGAATCATGACATGGTATTGATATGCAGTTAGCTGAACTGTTGGTCATTGCTTTGGCCTTGTCTATGGATGCCTTTGCCGTCAGCGCTGCTAATGTGGTCAGTTATCCTCAGACAAGCTGGCGACGTCTGGCCTTGATGCCACTGCTCTTTGGCCTTTTTCAGGGTTTGATGCCTTGCTTGGGGTATCTGCTTGGGAGCTTGGCTCTCGGCTTGATTGAACGTTATGCCGGCCTGGTCGCCTTTATCATCCTGGCTGTCATCGGCGGTCGGATGGTGTTTGATGGCCTCCGTGACCTCTATCGCAACAGGCGCAGCGCAGCTGCCAGAGACTCGAAGGGTAGAGCGAATAGCAGAGATTCGAAGCATGACGGTAAGGCTGCGAAAGGTCTAAGGGCTAGCGGTGTGACAGCCAACGAAGCAGCCACTGCTGGCTCTACTGCCACTGTTGTCTCTGCTGGCTCTGCGGTTGATAGTTCAGCAACTGCTGGTTCTGCTGATGGTTCTGCTGCTAAAAAGCTTTCTCCCCAGACATCCGATGCAAATGAAGGTACAGCTAGCCAGCTGACCATAGCCTCCCTGCTGTTCGAGGCAGTTGCCACCTCCATCGACGCCTTCATCGTCGGAGTAGGATTTGTAGCTCTGGGCATCAATATCTGGTTGGCGGTATCTGTTATTGCTCTCGTCACTGCAGCTTGCTGTCTGATTGCTTTGTTACTAGGAAAACGCTTTGGCCTTTGGTTGGGTAATCGGGCTGTGGTCGTCGGCGGCTTGGCGCTGATTGCCATCGGCATCGAAGCCTTGTTTTAGGCGAGGTTTGACAACAAAACCTAGCATTAGGCTGACAGTTTGGCTGG
>JAIRQI010000157.1 GCA_031256575.1 Coriobacteriales bacterium | reverse complement strand
ACCGCCAACTGAGCGCCTACAACCTGGTAGGTTTTCAGACAAACCTGACCTAAGGTGAGCAGGAACGCATTTTCAGGTTGATTCCAGGACTAGAGGAAGCCCGTTTTTTGCGCTTTGGGGTGATGCATCGAAACACCTTTTTGGATGCCCCGCGCTTGATTACTCCAACCTTAGCTTGGCGGGCACATCCGCATATTCACTTCGCTGGGCAGTTATCCGGCACCGAAGGCTATACCGAAGCAATCGCCTCTGGACTGGTGGCAGCGCTGGCAGTCTACGCCCAGATTAACGGTCAGAACCTGACAGAGCTTCCTGCTCACAGCTTGTTTGGAGCGCTGTTGGCCTATGCCAGCGACCCTGCAACCCAGCCGTATCAACCGATGCATGTGAATTATGGGCTGCTGGAACCGCTGGCTGAACCTCTGCGTAACCGCAAGCGCCGTTACCAGCAGTATGCAGCCCGAGCCGACCAGGCGATACGGACCTACCGCGAATCCAATCCAGAGCTGGATTGGTTGCCTGAGGTAGACAGGTCTTTTTTGTTGACTGACGACAGGGGAGCAGACCAGCCAAATGAGATACTGGCTGGAGAGACAAGCGCTGAAGAGGTATCAACTGCGGAGACAAACGCAGATTCGGTATCAGCTGCAGAGACAAACGCTGAGGCGTTGTGATGACAGCTGAGAACACATTCGTTGCAGAGACAACCACAGTGAGGAATCCGGTTGATATAGAGCTTGTTAGGACACAAGACGATTCAGAGATATACGCTGAGGCGTTGTGATGACTGAGCAGATGGAAGCTTTCTTAAGCAGCTTACGCCTAGAGCGTCGCCTCTCTGAACATACGGTTCGAGCCTATGCGACCGACCTGACCGCATTCTACGATTGGTGCGAGCGTCAGGGATTAAGCTTTGAGACTCTCAACCATCGCAGCATGCGAGCCTTTTTAGCTGAAATGGATCAAGCTCAGTATAGCCGTCGAACCATCAATCGCCGTTTGTCAGCTATCAAGACCTTCTTTGCCTGGCTGACAGCCACAGGAGAGCTAGCAACAAACCCTTTGAGTGTGGTTTCAGGGCCAAAACAAGCCAGCCATCTGCCAACCATTGCTTTGCGAACAGAAATGGCTTCGTTCTTAGATTCAATCAGTGGTGACTCAGCGATTGATATTCGTGATCAGGCTTTGATTGAGTTGCTTTATGCCAGCGGAGCCCGCATCGCTGAGATTGCCGCCATCGATCTCTCCGACCTCGATTTAACTCGCGGCCAGGTTACTTTGCTGGGCAAAGGTGCCAAACAGCGCATTGTGCCAATACATCATTTAGCCATTCAACGGCTGCAGCTATACCTCCAGCAGGGCAGGCCGCAATTACTGGCTGCCGCAACCAACTCAGTGCAGGCCGCAAAGAATAAGCGGCAGGCTTTGTTCGTCTCCAGCCGAGGAAACCCCCTGTCCGCAGACAGCTTACGCAAGATATTCAAGGCCCGTCGTGCTGCATCTGGGTTGGATGCAGCAATCACCCCCCATACCATTCGCCACAGCTTTGCGACCGACCTCATCGAAGGAGGAGCCGACCTGCGTTCAGTTCAAGAAATGCTCGGACATGCCAGCCTTGAAACCACCCAAATTTACACCCACCTATCCATCGAGCATCTGCAAGAAGCTCACAAACGAGCCCACCCCCGGGGCTGACAAACAGCTATATACGATTTCTTCTTAACAAAAAGGCTGGCTTTTGCTACAATACCGATTCGTGTCCGCAAGGGTTGCTTGTTCTGTGCGCGAAAACGTCCTGTGAGAACCTAAGACCAAACATGCGGATAAATTCATTAATTACTGGTGGCATAATCACCTCGGTCGTCAAGACCACCACGGTCTCTCGTTTCTGAGGCCACCTGCAGGAAGGAAACACAATGGCTGTACCAAAGAATAAAACCGGACGGGCCCGCATACACTCACGGCGCAGTGCCAACTCCCGTCTGACCGTGGCGGCACGCTCCATCTGTCCGCAGTGTGGAGCCGCCAAGCTGCCTCATTATGTCTGCCCCAACTGTGGCTCCTATAAGGGGCGCGAAGTCATCGTCACGGAGTAAAGAACAGATGAATTCTGTATTATGAAGAGCGCCCCTGTGGTGCTCTTTTATTTGATGGCGACTTGCTATTTGGCTAGAGACTGGTTAAAGATAGCAGCAGGTCGCAGAGGGGAGTGGTATTGAAGCTGGTAGTCGATGCGATGGGAGGCGACCGAGCCCCCCAGGTCGTCTTGGATGGAGTCGATTTGGCCTTAGCCTCCCAGGCTGACCTGGAGATTATCCTGACTGGGCCCGCCGAGGTCGTCACTCAAGCTGTTAAAGCCCATCCAGACCGTTTGACGGCCGTTTCGACTACTGAGGTTATCAGCATGCAGGAACAGCCGGCTGAAGCAGTCCGCAGCAAAAAGGACTCCTCCATCGTCGTCGGCTGCAAGTTGGTAGCTGACGGCCAGGCCGCCGGGTTTTTCTCCGCAGGATCAACTGGGGCAGTAATGGCCGCTGCCACCCTCTACATGGGCCGCATCAAAGGAATCGCCCGCCCGATGATTGCCAGCCGCTTTCCTACAGCGAGCGGCGGTTTTGTGTTGATTGGCGATATTGGAGCAAACGCTGACGTAAAGCCAGAATACCTGCTGCAGTTCGCTTGGATGGGTGAGGCTTATGCCCGTACCATGATGGCGATTGATTCCCCCCGGGTCGGCTTGCTGAACATTGGCTCAGAGGCTCAGAAAGGCAATGAACTGGCCTTGCAAGCTTATCAATTGCTGTCGCAAGAGTTGGACAGCTTTGCCGGCAATGCCGAAGGCACCGACATTCTCTCTGGTAGATTCGATGTGGTAATCACCGATGGCTTCACCGGAAACATCGTCTTAAAGACCATCGAAGGCACAGCCTCGCTGTTGTTCGACCAACTGCGCCAAGTCCTGACAGCTTCGACTATGCGTAAACTGGCAGCAACAATAGTCAAACCGGGACTGAGTGACTTAAAGAAAAGGCTTTCTGCGGATGAGATCGGTGGTGCTCCTTTGCTGGGAGTGCGCGGTAGCTGCTTGATTGGCCATGGCTCGTCGTCGCCTAAAGCCATCGCCAACGGAATTCTTGCGACTGCTGCAGCTGTACGAGCAGAGCTTGCGGAGACTATCGCTCAGAAGGTGATGATATGAGTGAGCAGGCTTTAGGTTTATCCACAGTTTTACTGTCTCATGTCTTGACGGTCGAGCAGATATTACACTATCGCTTCAATGACCGCAGCCTGGCTCTGATGGCGATCACCCACCCCTCTGCTCTGGAAGACCCGACTATCCCCGGCAGCTACGAGCGCCTGGAGTTTCTCGGCGATGCCTACCTGGGGGCGATTGTCTCAGAGCTGCTCTACTTGAAGTTTCCTGACCTGGACGAAGGTGGGCTGACCCGGATTAAGATAGCTTTGGTCTCGGGTGAGACGCTCTCGGCTAAGGCCCAAGAGCTCGGTCTGGCCAAGGCGATTGTCTTTGGTTCAGCTGAGCGTGGCACCGGGCAGCGGGGCCTGCATTCAGCTTTGGAGAACGTCTTCGAAGCCTTGGTCGCGGCTCTGGTCCTAGACGGTGGCTTAGCGGTGGCCCGTGACTGGGTAATCGCCTGCCTGTCCGATGAGATATCGCTGGAGGTGGCCATCAAGCCGGAAAATCCAAAGTCCCGGCTGCAGGAGCTACTGCAGGAAGAGCAGGTCACTCCGACCTACGAGCTGCTGAGTAGCGAGGGGCCGGCACATGCCCGGGTCTTCACTTCGCAGGTTTTGGCCAATGGCCAGGTCCTGGCCAAAGGCACTGGCCATTCGATAAAAGAAGCCGAGGTCGCTGCCGCTGCCTTAGCCTTAAAACACCTGGCTTGAACAGGGCTTGATAGGGTATCATTAATCTGTTAATTCCTAACCTATAAGCAGTCGCGTATTCAAGGCCGACGCGGTGTAGAGATGTGATTTATTTAAGGACATCGTGTGTATCTGAAAAGCTTGACCATTAAAGGCTTTAAGTCATTTGCAGATCGGACAGTAGCCAATTTTGAGCCAGGTATAGCGGCAATCGTCGGCCCCAATGGTGCCGGAAAGTCTAATATCTCGGAAGCTGTGCTATGGGTTTTAGGTGAGCAACGGGTCACCAACCTCAGGGTGCAGGCCATGGAGGAGCTGATTTTCTCCGGTTCCAGCGCCCGTGAACCGGTCGGCGTCGCCGAAGTCGAGCTGACCTTGGATAACTCCGACCATACCCTGCCCATCGAATTCGACCAGGTAGCCATCTCCCGCCGGATGTACCGCAACGGCGAGAGTGAGTATTCCATCAACAACGCTCCCTGCCGGCGCATGGACATCGTCGATATCCTGTTTGACTCCGGCCTCGGCCAGGGTACCCACTCCATCATCGGCCAGGGTAACCTGACAGCGGTGCTGGAATCCAAGCCCGAAGACCGCCGGGCCTTAATCGAAGAAGCGGCGGGGATACTCAAACATAAGCGGCGCAAAGAGAAAGCCTCGCGCAAGCTGATAACCATGGATGCCTCGCTGGCCCGGGTCATGGACCTGGTACGCATCATCGAGAGCCAGCTAAAGCCGCTAGAGAGGCAAGCGGCTCGGGCCGAGCAGTACCAGAAGCTGTCCGACGAACTGAAGACCCTCGACCTGGCTTTGGCTGTCGATGACCTGCGCAACTTGCGCTCGGACTGGAATATCCTGGACAAAAAGGAACGCGAGATTCAAGCCGAGGCCGAGCTGGCGCATTTTCGCCTCAATGAACGCGAGAGCGAACTTCTCCGCAGACAAAGGGCCTTGGAGGAGAAGGGTTTGTTTGTCGGAGACTTAAACGAGCAGCGCATCCGCTGTCAATCTATCATTCAGCGCCTGAGTGCTGGAATGCTGGTCTTGGAGGAGAAGGGCAAGAACCTCATCGACCGTCTGAGTGATTTGCGGGCCTCGCGCTATTCGTCTGAGAACCGGCTTGAAGCTGCTCGCCAGGAGTTCGACGATATATCGGAGAGGCTGGCTCAGGGCTTGGCTGTCAACCGCGCTTTGAATAGCGAATACTCCGAGCTGGCCCGGGCTTCGGAGGCGGCTATCAAGAGCCGCCGCCAGGTCGAAGGTGAGTACGACCGCCTGGCGGCCAGCCAGCGCGCGAAAAAAACTGCCTTAGACAGCGCTCATTTGAATCTGGCCAAAGCCGAGGAATCTCTGAGCTCACTGGCCGTTGAGCAGGGATTGATTGACGAACAGGCCCGCCAACTGGAGGCGGATATCGTCGGCACCCAGGCCATGCTGTCCGAGCGCCGCCTTCGTTTAGAAGACTATGAGAAGCACCTGAAAACTGAGCAGTCACTGGCTAAACAAACCAAGGCCGAGGTGGACAAGCGGGTGCGGCTGACAGATGACCGGCGGGCGACTCTCGATACCGAGCGCCAGCGCCTGGCAGCTATCCAAGCCGAATCACGGGCCTTGGAAGAAATCGATCGAGCCTTTGAGGCGGCTTCACCGGCGCTCAATTGGCTGAACCAAAACCAGGAGCGTTTCACCGGTATTATCGGCCGAATCTCGGAGTCACTGACTGTTCGCGAGCATGCCGACCTGCCATTTCAACTGACCATCAGTGCCTTAGAAGCCTTAGTTGAGCGGCTGCTCGGTGCTGACCTCTATATTCTGCTGGTGGAGGATTCCGCTGCCGCCCGCTTGATTGCCGAAGCCATGCTGCAAAACGGCGAGCAGGGTGGTGAGCTGGCTTTGATGTCGCAAAGCATCGCCCTTGCCAACACTGCCCGCTCACCTCGCGGTGAGAGACTGCTAGACCTGCTCAGCTACCCAGATGAGTTGTCCGAGCCGGTCGAAGCCCTGCTCGGTGACATCTATCTGGTCGAAAACATCGCCGAGGCCCAGAAGTACCAGCTTCGGGATAAAATCGGGGTGCGTTTTGCTACCCCCGAGGGTGCAGTGGCTTGGCCGAATGGCAAACT
>JAIRQI010000085.1 GCA_031256575.1 Coriobacteriales bacterium | reverse complement strand
GAGCATGCCAGTCAAAACGGCATCATCTATTGCTCGACCCGCTCCGCTACCGAAGAAGTGTTCGCGACGCTGGCCAGTGAAGGCTTCGCGGTCGCCATGTACCATGCCGGTATGGACGACATCGCTCGCCAGCGCAATCAAGACGATTTCGTCTTCGACCGAAAGTCGATTATGGTTGCTACCAATGCCTTTGGCATGGGCATCGACAAGTCCAACATCGGCTTCGTGTTCCACTACAACATGCCCCGTGACCTGGAGAGTTACTACCAAGAAGCCGGAAGGGCGGGACGCGACGGCAGTCCAGCGAACTGCATTCTAATCTACAACAAAAAGGATGTTCAGACTGCCATCTATTTTGCGGATAAGAACCACGAAGACCGTCATCAACAAGGCATGGATACTCAGCTATCCGAGACCCTCTACCAGCGCGACCTGGATAGGGTGCGCAAGATGACTGCCTACTGCAAAACGACCGACTGCCTGCGCTCCTACGTGTTGCGCTATTTCGGAGAATCAGAATCGCCCTATCGCTGCGAGCACTGTTCAAGCTGTGAGGCCGAAAGCGAGACCATCGAAGCGACTGTCGAGGCTCAAAAGATACTCTCCTGCGTGCTGCGCCTAGAACAACGCGACCGCAGAGTCGGGAGGGTGATGATTGTCGACATCCTGCGCGGTTCGCGTGCCCAAAACGTCCTGCGTTCGCAATTTGACCAGCTCTCAACCTATGGCATCATGTCCGATGTGCCGCTGAGTTTCGCCCATAGCGTCTTGGACGCCCTAATCGATGAGGGCTATCTGAGCGTTTCCGCAGGTAGATACCCGGTAATCGGTATCACCGCACAAGGCAACGCGCTCATTAAACAACGCGGTTCCTTCATTATGAAAGTCGCCAAAGCTAAGATTCAGGCGACCGAGCCTGCTGATTCGCCGGCTCCTCAGCAGCGCTCCAAGACAGAAAAGCCAGCAGCCGCTACCCCCGATGCGAACATCGACCAGTCCCTCCTGGCCAAGCTGAAAGCCCTGCGCCGAAACATCGCCAGCGAACAAAACCTGCCAGCCTTCATTGTCTTTCACGACTCCACGCTGATTGACATGTGCCTGAAACGGCCAACTAACATCGAGGAATTCCTACTGGTCTCAGGCGTCGGGCAGCACAAAGCCGATTTATATGGGGAGAAGTTCCTGGCCTGCCTGAACGAAGAGTAACGAAGCCCCCACCGCTCACCCCCAAAACCAACCTATGCCATTTGCACAGCGGGACAAGTGAATCGCCAGTTGTTTTTCGTCGCTTCGCCTGAATGGTTTTCTGTATGCGAAATACTAGTTACAATAGCCTCATCTTAGGCATCTATAGCCATATTCAGACTGGAGGTAATCAATGCTAAGCATCAAAGAGAATTTCATGCGAATTGTTAACAAGCAAGTGCCGGAGTATGTCTCCACATATGACCTGTTCTGGGCCTTCAACATGCCGCCCTTCATGATGGGGGAGCGCAACCCGGACGGAACCGGAAAAGACCTATTTGGCGTCGACCAGGTCTTAGGCAGCGGTGTGGTTCCAGCTGCGATGCCTAAAACCCACGATTTCATCCTCGACGACATCACCAAGTGGCGCGATGTCATCAAGCTGCCAGACTTCTCCGACGTAGACTGGGAGATTATGGCCAAACCCCAACTGGATATGCGCAGTCCTGACCTGCCGTTCGGCGGCGGAACCTCCATGGGCTTCTTCCAGCCGCTGATGGGTATTATGGGCTTCAGCGACGGCCTGTCGGCTATGTTCGAGGAGCCGGACGAGGTCAAGGCGCTCTACGAGTACATCAGTGATTGGTCCATCGACCTGGCCAAGAAATACATCTATTACTACAAGCCGGACTACGGCTTCCTGGCCGATGACATCGCCCACGAGCGCAACCCCTTCCTGTCATTAGAGATGTTCAAGGACCTGGTCGCCCCCTACTGGCGCCGTTATTACGACGTATTCACCGAGGCTGGCCTGCCTTGCGGCCATCACAACTGCGGCCACTTTGAGCTCTATCTTGACGAGCTGATGGACATGGGCGTGACCTTCTGGGACCCGGTACAGTCCTCCAATGACCTGCCGGGCATCAAGGCCAAGCACGGCAACAACATCGCTCTCTGCACCCATCTGGAGACCCGCTTCTACAACCAAAGCACCACTGAAGAAGAAGTCCGCGCCACTTTCAGGGCCTTCGTTGACGAGCTGGCTCCGGGCGGGGGACTGGCCCTCTTCATGATGGCTACCAACGACGACATGCCCAATCCCTGCGCCCTGCCAGGCGATGCCGAGCGCGCCAAATGGATTGCCGACGAGTTCGAGAAGATACGCTACAGCTACTACAACTAAGCCGAGACTGGTAAACCAGCAGCAACCGCTACTGGCAAGCTACTGGTTTTGCAGGATTATGGCCACCCCCAAGGTGGCCATAATCAATTTCCAAGCCACAATTTTTAGGCATTAGCAGCCTTGCTTGTAGCGCAACAGATAGTCTTGTGGGTGAACAATCTCAGGTCGATCTACCTTAACCTCGAAAAAGTCATTATCGCCAGTTACTAGAACATCTATCTGGCCAGTTATTGCAGCATATAAAACTGGATAATCCTTTTCATCGCGTATTTTAGCTAGGGGCGCTCCACTGTCAGGAACAGGGTCAATGAGTGTATAAGGATAATCCATGAAGAAGCGGTCTATATCCCCATTGGCGCTGCTAAACTTATCCTTGAGTATCCGTTTGGCTTCCTCTATCGAGTATGCTGCAATGCATAGCTCATGCTGTTCAGTGACGTGTAGCAAAATGTCAATCATATTGGAACTCTTGAAAATCATCGCGGAGATGATGACATTGGTATCTATCAACACCCTCATGCGATGTTATTCCTGCTTCGATACTCCTTGACCAAGGCCATTACATCATCATCAGTGAGAATTCCTTGTTCTGCTGCCAATGGTGCGAGTACGCTCTGGATTGCTTCAAGAGCAGCCTCGGGGTCGTTCTTCTTGATGATTATATTCTCGCCATCTTCAAAGAACAGCAGCTTACTTCCTGTCTTAAGCTCAAGTTTTCGCCTAATGGCAGCAGGAATGGTTACCTGCCCTTTCGATGTTACGGTTGCTAGCTCCATGAGAACTCCTTACATACATTACATGCCTTACTATACTTTAACACTTTTTCTGAAACGAGTAAACCTATTCTGTTTACTGTTAGCTCCTGAGGACAGTTATAGCTGTGGTCGAAAAGCTGAGACATTCGATGACTCTAAGGCATGGGTTGAAAAGACCGCTTACTAATACCCGCTGCCTTTGGGCTGCCGCTTGAGCTTTGGTACCCGACAAACTTCACGAACTACATTAACTCAATAGCTGTAGAAGAAGGCTGCCCCAGCATGGCGAGTGCCTCGGTAAGCAGTATCTGGAAGGCTAGAGCAACCTCTTTTACACATGCTCTTAAAACTCTATTCATAAGACGATTATTGGTGGAGGCGCGGAGAATCGAACTCCGGTCCATACATGCTCCCTGCCAGGCATCTCCATGCTCAGTTGTTTCGGATCTTTCGCTTTAGGTCCCCAAAACAACAAAAGGGCCTTCAGCTAGCCGGTTTAATCTTTTCTGTACCCATACCGACTACACAGTACAGAGCAGTCCCCAAAGTGACGTCGCCTCGGGGGTGGGGACGCACCCCGATTTGACGTCGCAGCTTAGTTTAAGCGGCGAGTGCGTAA
>JAIRQI010000035.1 GCA_031256575.1 Coriobacteriales bacterium | reverse complement strand
TTGGCGGAGTCTGTTCGGCTGCTGACGTTATAGAATTCATCCTGGCCGGAGCGACAGTAGTGGCTGTTGGCAGCTACTCATTCAGCGACCCCTTGGCTATCCCGCGCATCCATGCCGACTTGTACGACTGGTGCCGAGTAAACAATGTCAGCGCCATCCGTGACTTGAGAGGAGCCGCCCATGCCGCAAGACCAGCCTGACCTGCGTGACCTGCATGACCAACTTGACCCGCCTGACCAGCTTGACCTGCCACACGACAATTCGCAAAAAGTCATCGTTGCCCTAGACCTCAGCGCTAAGCAAGCCCTACAGGTAGCCCAAGCCTTACAAGGAGCTGCAACCTGGATGAAGGTCGGCCTGACTCTGCTGTATGAGACGGGCCCCAGCATTATCAGGCAGTTAAAGGATATGGGGTTTATGGTCTTTGCAGACACCAAGCTAAACGACATCCCGCACCAGATTCGTGGTGCTGCAGCTTCTCTGACTGCTGCTGGAGCAGACATGTTCACAGTCCATGCTAACGGTGGAACAGAGATGATGCGCCAAGCCAGGCTAGCTGTCCAAACTACCGCCGATTCACAGAAGATACCTAGGCCGAAGCTTCTGGCTATCACTGTATTGACTTCAATCGACCAGGTTATGCTAGCCGAACAGGGAGTCGCAGTGTCCCTGCCGGAGCAGGTCAGCAATCTGGCTGGGCTGGCCATCGATGCTGGTATGGATGGGGTAGTGGCTTCTCCCTTAGAAATCCAAATGCTGCGCGAGCAATTGGGAGCAGAACCACTGATTGTTACTCCAGGCATCCGCTCACCGGGAGCCGACAATGCTGACCAAAGCCGGGTAGCCAGTGCCGCCGAGGCCTTTGCGGCCGGAGCAGACCTGATTGTCGTCGGCCGCCCCATCACCGCTGCGACCGACCCGCTGCAGGCCTTCCACGCCATACTGGAGTAGGCAGCCTGCCTTCAACAAGTACAAACTGAGGAGAAAACATGGCTCTGAGCTTTGCAGAAACAGTATCCGAAACCCCCTTGGCCGAGTTAACCGACCAGGAGATATCCCAGATATTAAGCGATACCCAAGCCATCCGCAGTGGCCATTTCAAACTGACCAGTGGTCGGCATTCTGATACCTACATCCAGTGCGCCCGGGTCTTGGAGCACCCCCGGCTGACCAGGCGCCTGGCGGCTGAGACTATCCGTCGCCTGCCAGCAGAGCTCAGCCAAAGCATCGACTTGGTGGTTTCACCGGCAGTCGGTGGCATTCTCTTTGGGTTTGCGATTGCTGATGTATTAGGTACCCCGATGGTCTTCAGTGAACGGGTTGAGGGCCGTATGGCTTTACGTCGGGCCTTTCAAATCGCTTTCGGGTCGCGAGTCTTGATTGCAGAGGATGTGGTCACTTCCGGTGGTTCGGTGCGCGAGGTGGCAGACCTGGTCAAAGCAGAAGGTGGGCAAGTGCTAGCCGTTGTCGCCTTGATTGACAGGGGAGGAGAACCGCTGTTCCAAGCTCCCTTCTACCCCCTGCTGCACCGCCAAACCCCGTCTTGGGATGCCGAGGATTGCAAACTCTGTGCTCAAGGAATACCTTTGGATGCACCAGGAAGCCGCCATCTGCAACAGCCTTGAAGCAACCCAGAGCTTTCTGATTAAGCTCTGCAAGCTACGAAAAGCTAGGATATGCTGCAGAAACGCTAGCAAGATATCAGTATATATGTGAGTTGACACCTATCCGGTTCGACAGACAGTCTGCCAAAAAGTAACAGGCTCGGCTCAAAACATATGCCAGATTTGGCTTTGAATTACAGCAGAAGTAGCCGGTTTTCTCCCCATTGTGCAAGCCGCTCAGAACATTTTTCCAGATAAATGCCGGTTTTACTTGATTCTTACGGGCACAAACCATACAATCTTCAACCGTAAGCTATCGAGAAGGAGTAATTATGGCACTGCCTCAATTGTCTGATGAAGAACGCAAAGTAGCCTTGGAGAAAGCCAAACTGGCTCGGAGCGCTCGTGCAGCCCTGCGCGCTGAAGTAAAAAGCGGAGAGAAGTCGATTGCTGCTGTTTTAGCAGAGAAGGACAATCCTGTAGTCGACAAGATCAAGGTTATCAGCCTGATCGAGTCACTGCCCGGATACGGTAAAGCTAAAGCAGCCAAACTGCTCGCTGAGTTAGGCATCTCTGAGACCCGCCGCGTCAAGGGTTTGGGTGAAAGGCAGAAGGCAGCCTTATTAGAGCGCTTGGGGTGATGGGGTAAATGGCCGGGAAGCTGTTTGTAGTTTCCGGACCATCGGGTGCTGGCAAAGGCACTCTGTTAGCTCAGGTAGTTCCGCAGACGAATTCGCTGAGAGTGGCAATCTCTGCGACTACCAGACAGCCGCGCGAGGGAGAGCGAGAGGGTGTAGATTACCATTTCCTCTCGGATGATAAGTTCGATGAATTGATTGCTACGAATGGATTGCTGGAATGGGCATTCGTTCATGGTGCGCGTTACGGTACTCTGAGGTCTGAAGTGCAGGCCTTGATGAAAGCTGGCGAGCACGTGATTTTGGAGATTGACCCTCAGGGAGCCCGCCAAATCAAAAGCAGCTATCCGGATGCGATCATGATATTCATCGAACCACCTTCACTGGAAGTTCTGTCTCAGCGCTTGCATGGGCGCGGAACCGACAGCGCTGCTGCCATTGAGCTACGCCTGGCAAATGCTGCAGAAGAGATGGCTCGAGCAACCGAATACAACAAGGTTATCGTAAACGATGACTTGAGCACAGCGGTAGACGAGCTGAAAAGCTATATTGAACAGCATTGTGGTAATCAACCGGAGAGCAATAATTACAGCGCTGCGGTTTGAATAGCTGTAAAATGCGGGAGTTTGACAACGCAGCTAAGCGTTGAAGCCCGCCCTAAACCTAAGGATCTGAGTTTTGTGGAGAAAATCGAATTAACTGGCGAGGACCAACAACGGGCTCCTAAGAAATCTCTGATGGAGCCACCGATTGACGAGTTGTTAGAAAAAGCTGACAACGACCGGTTCTTGCTTTGTGCAGTGGCTTCGGAGAGAGCCCGAGATATCAACGATATGATGCGTGGCCAACGTGATCGGGCTCTGGCACTGCAATCTGCCAATCAGATTGCCCAGCTAGCCGGTCGCAAGCCACTTTCATTGGCTATGGAAGAGATTGCCCGCGATGAGGTGGGCTATGACCATCAGAAGTTCGAAGAAGACATTTCCTAATTCGTCTGAAAGACAATTCTATAAGCACATAGTACTGGTGCATTATCACGAAATCGGTCTAAAAGGCCGAAACCGGTCGTATTTCGAAAGCTTGTTAATTGAGAACATCCGGCTGCGCCTGGCTAACCAATTCACGCAACAGAGCTTCTCAATCCGTCGTGTCTCTGGTCGATTACAGGTAGGAGTACCCAGTAAGCCTGCTGCTTACCAGGTAGCAGAGATAATCAAGGACATACCAGGAGTGGTGCGAGTCTCGGTCGGTTTACGGCTAGCGCAGGACCTGGAACTGATTAATCCAGTCGCCCTGCAGCTGCTGCAAGAAGCAGAGCCTTTCTCAAGCTTCAGAGTCAGCGCTCACCGCGCCAATACGGATTTTCCAATTAACAGTATGCAGTTGAACCAAAGCGTTGGTGCCTGGCTGGTCGAGCGGATGCCAGATAAACGGGTACAAATGCGCTCCCCGGATGTCACCCTGCATCTGGATATGGTCGAAGGTGGGGCCTTTCTCTACACCTATACCCAGCCTGGGGTCGGCGGCTTACCAGTCGGTTCAGCCGGAAAAGTGGTCTCATTGCTGTCAGCTGGTATTGACTCTCCGGTTGCTACCTGGCAGTTGCTGCGGCGGGGAGCTGAATGCATTGGCCTGCATTTCAGTGGCAGGCCAGAGACTTCCGATACCTCCGAGCATCTGGTCCGCCTGATAGCAGAACGCCTGCAACCTTATGGAGGTTTGCTGAAGCTGTTTGTGGTGCCCTTCGGAGACTACCAGCGCCAGATTGCCCAGCTTGTACCAGCATCACTGCGGGTGGTGTTTTATCGACGTCTGATGTTTACGGTTGCTGAAACCTTAGCCATTCAAGAAGGAGCCAAGGCACTGGTTACCGGTGAGTCTCTGGGACAGGTTGCCTCCCAAACCCTTGATAACATCCGGGCGATTAATGATGTTGTTGAGCTGCCGGTGCTGCGTCCCCTGATTGGTATGGACAAGCTGCAGATAATCGCCATGGCAGAACAATTGAATACCTTTGAGATATCCAGCCAAGCTCATGATGACTGTTGTACGCTCTTCATCCCTCGCAACCCCGAAACACATGCCAGATTGGCAACAGTACAGGCAATCTGGGAAGAACTACCTGTAGCGGACTGGCTCAGGAATATCATGGATGAAATAGAATTCATCGATACCAAGTCTGTGTCGCAAACCGTAGAAGAGCTTACGGTTACCGGGGGCGACACTGGGGGTGACACTGTGGGTGACACCGGGAGCGACACCGGGAGCGACATTGGGGGCGACACCTGGAGCGACATTGGGGGCGACATTGGGGGCGACACTGGTGGTGACATCGGGAGCGACATTGGGGGCGACACCGTAGGTACCAATCAAGGCAGGGGAGACTGATGCAGCTGTTCATAGAGATAATCAAGGCATTGATTATAGGTATTATCGAGGGTTTGACCGAATGGCTACCTATCTCATCGACCGGTCACATGATCATTGTCAACGAGTTTGTTCAACTAGATGTCTCTCCAGCTTTTCTGGCCTTGTTTTTAGTGGTTATCCAGCTGGGAGCGATTCTGGCTGTGCTGCTCCTATACTTTCAGCGTTTGAACCCGTTCAGTAAGAAAAAGACTGTCAAGGAGCAGCGGACAGTGCTCAGGCTCTGGCTGAAGGTAGTGGTTGGCTGCCTGCCAGCCGCAGTGATCGGCCTGTTGTTTGACGACTGGGTCGAGGAGCATTTCTTCAACGCTTTTGTCGTAGCAGTTGCCCTGATTGTCTATGGTATTGCCTTTATTGTGGTGGAGCGCCTACAGCAGGCCCATGAGAAGCCACGACCGCTGCGTCGCTCCCGCTATGACCAGCGCGACCAGGATGAACTGGACCAGCTGACCTGGACGCAGGTCTTGGTAATCGGGTGCTGCCAATGTCTGGCCATCGTCCCCGGCACCTCACGTTCAGGATCGACGATCCTCGGGGCCCGAATCCTCGGTGTATCACGCCAGGCTGCTGCTGAATACTCCTTCTTTTTGGCAATCCCGGTGATGTTCGGCTGGAGCCTGCTCAAAGCAATCAAAACCTTGATGCTGGATCAACTGGTGGTCACTGCCAATGAGTGGATCATTTTGCTTGTAGGAGTGCTTGTGGCCTTCCTGGTCTCGGTAGTTGCCATCCGCTTCTTGATGGGCTTCATCCAGAAGCATGATTTTCAGGCATTCGGCTGGTACCGGATAGCTTTGGGGTTGCTAGTCATCGTATATTTCCTAATCAGCGGGGGATTGTTCAGCTGATTTTCTAAAAATTCAGTGCTGCCCCTTGCATCAAATCACACCATATGCTATAAAGATATGAGCAAGTACTCATATATCTATATGAGTTGTTAGCAAGAGCAGACCCTACGAACGAGACCTGACAAATGATGGCCAACTGGTGAGAACGACAAGGTGCATGACCAGCCGATGAAGACAAAGTGAGTACGAGTGTTTGTGAGTGCAGAGGAGCCAATATGAGTTTTCAGATGCCAGATGATACCTTGATTTATAAATCGACAGAGATATTCTCAGCCTTGGCTGACTCAACCCGTCTGAAGATTCTGTATTCATTGGCGGAGTCCGATATGCATGTCGGAGCTTTGGTTGAGTTACTGCACATCTCGCA